>NZ_JAMYMF010000020.1:0-126428 GCF_040318415.1 Mesorhizobium sp. M1163
GTGTGTTTTTATCATACATCTGCGCCCCAACCTGTCTAGATAAGGGCGGGCGCCCCCCCCCCCCCCCGCCTCCCGTGTGCCGCCCCTTTGGGGGTGGGGGGGGGCCCCCCACCCCACCCCCCCCCACCGCACTTTCCTGACGTTCTTGTGAACGCCGCAATGATCGCGGTTCGGAATTCAATCAATCTTGGGTGGGGACTCCTGCAGCGGATTTGAATCGTGATCGTCGCGCAGCCGTACCAGCAGTGCCGACCGCAGGTCCGCTGCGTCTCTTCCGGCGATCCGATCGCCTGTCGCGAGCGGGTCAGGTGCTCTTCAGCGTCCCGTTCATCCCTTCCGGATAGAAGCCACCCTTGCTGACGCCGTCCTTGTCGGTGAGATAGACGATCCGCAGCACTTCTTTCGGCGTCCTGGTGAACGCGATCGCGTCGGGAGTCGAGGGAACGAAATTGGCCTTGCCATTCACCTGGATGCCCTGGTCCTTGTCTTCCGGCCCGTCGATCTTGTCTCGTGCATCGGAGACGGCGTTGGCGGCCTTCCAGGCTTTCTCTCCCTTCCGGTATAGAGTGGAGCGCGCCATTCCCATGTGGTAGGCCTCGACCGCCAATATGCCCGCCGCGGCGGCGAGGAAGTCCTTGTTCTTCAGAAGCGTCGCAGCACCGGCATAGGCGGTGACGCCGACATCCTCGAACAGCATGCCGCCGAGAACAAAGTTCGTTTCGTTGCCAAAGGGGTCGAAGTCGGGCCCGAGGCCCGCTGCCTCCGCAACCGCTTTGAACCCAGCATCGAAATCGATGGCCGGCCTGTCGACTGCGTTCTTTGCAAGCGTCTTGCGGTAGAACCGGACATGCGCGAGTTCGTTTTCAGCAACCTCCTGCATGAATTCGCCGATGGCGGGTGTCTCGAAGGACACTTTCTTTCCGCCGACGACATCGCCGGGTTTCGAACCGGCATCGGCGGCGTCGATGCCTTTTCCGGTGGTGCCGCGAAGGTAGTATTCGGCCTCCATGTATTCCAGGTTGAGCGCAAAGCGGAAAATGTCCTCGTCCTGCACTTCCTCCTTGGCGTAGGCGCGAGAAACCGGCGCCAGGCCCGTCGTGGCGGCGAGGCTGGCTCCCAGCCCAAACTGCAATGCGCGGCGACGGGAAAGGTGGAGTGAAGGGATGGCACGTATCATGGCTTCCTCCCAAAAGCCCGCCGGCGTCACCTGTTGGCACCTTATCGCGGGCAATGCGCCCAACTCCGCCACAGGCGAAATGTTCCTGTAAGGTCGGGCTTTGCAGGGGTCGTGCTCGGGAGGAATGGCTTTTTGGGCAGCGTAACGTCGGAGTTGGCACCGACTATTTGTGACCAAGCCTCGAGTCTAGACATTGAGGTGACACATTATGAGCCGGATAGGCTACGCCCGCTCAGCACGGTCGACCAAGAACTCGAAACGCAAGTCGGCAGGCTAAGGGCCGGAGGGAAACGAGCGGACCGTGATAACCTAGGACAGCAAGGATGGCTGGAGGGGCTTCACGCCGGAAAGGAAAATTCCTGTCGACTTGTGAGACGAGTGGGCCATCCGAGAGAAGCTGGTATTCTGGTCGATCCATCCGGGCCTTGCGATTTGTCGCTTTTGCTGCGTCTATTTATGAACCGGTCTGGCCTCTTCGTCGGATCAAACACGCTGGAAGTCACAAGGAGTATATGCACATGGCAACTGGAACCGTGAAGTGGTTCAACAGCACTAAAGGGTTTGGGTTTATCCAACCCGACGATGGCGGTCAGGACGTTTTTGTTCACATCTCCGCCGTCGAGCGCGCTGGTTTGTCGAACCTCGTTGAGGGCCAAAAGATCAACTACGACATCGAGCAGGACCGACGTACCGGCAAGTCTTCTGCTGGCAATCTCCGCAAAGCAGGTTGATTTCTCTGGCGCGCCGTGGCGAAAGCCGCAGGAGCGCGGCAAGTCACGCATGTACTGACCGCCGTGTAAAAAAAGCGCGCGAAGCTTGGTGTGATGGAGAGACCTGGGCAGCAGATTGCTGCAACGCCTCAGAACGATCGTGTGAACCAGGTTGTCAGGCAACGGAAGGCGGGAAGTCCCCCGCGTTTTTCGCGTTTGCGTCCTCCAGCGTAGGATGGTTGGCGAGGTGGTGTTGCCCCGTGGAGCACTTTGGCTTGTTGTATCCTACAGCAATGTCATTGAATTGCCTGAGTTGGCCCCACATGGACATCGCGTCGGATTTTTCCTCCCCTTTTGGAGGTTTAAGCTGCCTTCATACTTGGCCAGGCTCAATTACGATGCGCATTCGCACTGAGCCGCTCGACAAGCATTATGACCAGTCAGGATCATCAAATGGCAAATCCTCCACGCCGACCCACAAATCCGATGTCAGCCGCTGAAGCCGCCTTCAAGCCGATCAAAAAGCCGGCGGCGCCGGTTCGCGAACCGTCGGCTGCTCCAAATGTCAGAGAGCTTGTTTCGATCAGGATCGATAGGGCGGTGCTGGACCACTTCCAGGAAGATGGACCGGGCTGGCAGGATCGGATCAACGACACCTTGCGGCGCGCTATCTCCAAAGAACCGACGAATGCCGATGACAAACGATCAGACGACTACTGATCGGCACGGCGCTGATAGCGGCGACGCAGATGGAGTTGAACGGAAGCATAAGCGTAAGCGATTGCGCACCATTTGGACAACCGACAACGCGCATCCTGGAATTTTTTCACCGAGCCGCGGCCGAACCCCTCTATGCTCCGGGCGGAGACCCGAATGGCATTTCGATTCGTACACACGGCCGACATTCACCTCGATTCGCCGCTACGTTCGCTGGCGCTGCGAAACCCTGATCTTGCCGAACTTGTGGGGGACGCCAGTCGCCAGGCATTTGTCTCGATAATAGACCTCTGCCTTGCGGAACGTGCCGATGCGCTCGTCATTGCCGGCGATCTTTATGATGGCGACCAGACGTCGATGAAGACCGCCCGTTTCCTGGCGTCGCAAATGACACGCCTCCACCAGGCCGGCATCAGGGTTTTCAAGATTCGCGGAAACCACGACGCCTTATCGCGCATATCGAAACAGCTCGTTTTTCCTGACACGGTCACGATCTTCGGCGGCCGCCCCCAGTCGGTGCTGCAAACGGCCGGCGGGCTTGACGTCGCATTCCATGGATTGAGCTTCGCGAACCCAAAGGCCCCGGAAAGCCTGCTGCCCAAATATCCGGCGGCCCGGGAAGGGGCGGTCAATGTGGGCATCATGCACACCAGCCTCGCTGGATCGCCCGGTCACGATGTCTATGCCCCTTGCAGCATCGCTGACCTGCACGGCCATGGTTTTGACTATTGGGCGCTTGGGCACATCCACGTGCGCCAAGTCCATCCTGGAGCAAGCACCGTTGTGATGACGGGAATGCCGCAGGGCAGGGACATCAACGAGGCCGGAGAGAAATCCGCCACTCTGGTCACGATACGAGATGACCGGTCCGTCGAGATCGAGGAAAAACTGACCAGTATCGCGCAGTTCGAGCGGGCGAGCGTCGATCTGACCGGGACGGTCGAATGGTCTGAGGTCGTCGGCCGTGTCCGTTCCGCGCTCGAAGGTATCCGGGGTTCCGTCAGATCCCGCCACGTTGTGGTCCGTCTCGGACTGGCCGGGGCGTCGCCGTTGTCATGGGCGCTGATCCGCGACAGGGACCTGCTGCTGGCCGAAGCCGAGCAGGCGGCGCAGCAGACGGGCGACACATGGGTCGAAAAACTTGAGCTTGATCTCGCTCCACAGAGCGCGGAAACAGCCGATGACGTCGCCGATCCGATTTTCGAACTCGCGCAATCCATGCATGCCAATGTCAAGGCTGAGGCCTTCCGCGCCGAGGCGAGGGCGCTTGTCCAAAAGATGATTGCCGATCTGCCGCCGGACGGGCGCGACTTCGCCGGACGGGACGAAGCTGGGCTGGAACTGTTCATCGACAAGGTGCTTGCCAGCGGTGCCGACCTGGTCACGGCCCGCCTCAAAGCAGGTGGAGCGCAATGAGGCTCCGGCGCCTTGATCTTATTCGTTATGGAAAGTTCACCGACGGGACGATCGAATTCGGCCCAAGGCCGGAGTCCGGTCCCGACTTCCACATTGTGTTCGGGCTGAACGAGGCCGGCAAGTCGACCGCACTTTCCGGTTATCTGGACCTGCTGTTCGGTATCGAGGAACGCAGCCGCTACAATTTCCTGCACGAGTACAGCGCGATGCGTATAGGCGGGGTGCTCGAACTCGCCGGCACTGAGCACACATTCACGCGCACGAAGCAGCGCACCAACTCGCTGCTGAACGCAATGGAGCAACCGGTGAGCGAGGTGGCGATAGCAGCCCATCTCGCAGGTCTGTCGCGGGACGCATACGAGACCATGTTCTCGCTGGACGACGAGACGCTGGAAGCAGGCGGAAAATCAATCCTGGAGTCGCGTGGCGACCTGGGCAAGCTCCTGTTCACGGCCAGCGCCGGGCTTGGGCATGCGAGCGACATGTTGAGCGCGCTAGAGACCGAAGCGGACGGGCTCTATCGCAAGCAGGCTCACGGAACCGAACTTGCGCTGCTCAAGAAGCGCCTTGCGGAACTCAAGTCGCGCAGGGACGCGATCGACACCTTGGCCTCGACTTTTGAGAGCCTTGAGGCCGAACGTCTTGACGCGGCGGAAAAATACGACCGCAGTATTGCTGAACGATCATTGCTGTCGGCTCGGCTTGACACCATTGCCAGGTACCTTCGCGCTATGCCGATCCTCGCCGACATTCGACGCAAGGCGGCCCAGCTTGCCGAGCTGCCTGACATCGCTTCACCATTGCGGACCTGGACAGGCACCGTCACCGGATTGATCGATGACGACGCCAGCCTGAGAACGCGGCTGTCAGGGAACATCGACGACGCCGAGCGCGTGACAATGAAAATCGGCTCGGTCGATGTGGACGAGGCGATCCTGGCAATGTCCGAGCGGGTTCGGACGCTCGCGGATCGCAAAGTGCGCCATGTCTCCGCAGGCCTGGACCTGCCAAGCCGCAGGACCGAGCTGCAGATACTCGACAGCGCCGTGGCGAATTGCCTTGCCGCCCTTGGAAGATCGTCCGAGGCAGATCCGGCTGCGCTGCTTTTGCCTGCTGCCACAGTCGGCGCTGTTCGCGCCATGCTCGAAGTGCGATCGGGAATCACCACCGGCGTACGCGTTGCCCGCAACGAATGCGCGGCGGCGCTCGATGCACTTCAGGCGGCACGCGAGCGGGTTGGGCAAGAGAGGGGGGTGCCCGAACCTGCCAGGGCAAGGCTCGCCTCGGCCTTGTCGAAAGCGCGAGCCAGCGGGCACCTAAAAGACCTCAGGATGGCCCGCGAGGCGGAGGACGCGAGCACGGTTCGATGGGAGGCGGCAATCGCTCGACTGCATCCCTGGTCCGGAGACGCCGGGGCACTGGCCAGGGTGCCCGTCCCGAGTGTCACGCAAGTTGGTGCATGGAAGGTGCGGGCAGCTGGGTTGGGAAAGGGCAGGGCTGTCCTTTGCGAACGTCTCGCCGAACACCAGGAGAGTCACGACCTGCTGTCGGCTCGCCTGGATGCGCTTCGTGCCTCGGTCGATGTACCCGATGATGCGGCGGCCTCCGCCATTCGCCGCGCCCGAGACAAGGCGTGGGCCAGGCATCGGGGCGAACTTACTGGCCAAACTGCTGACGATTTCGAGGCGCTATTGGCGCGTGACGACAGTGTTGCAGCGGTTCGGCTGGCCAACGCGCGAGAGCTCGCCGAGATCCGGACAACGCTCCGCAGCCTCACCGAAACAACAGCCGCCATCACACGTATCCGCGACCAGCTTGCACAGATCGACCTGGACGATCAGGCTGTACTCTCCGAACTTCGCGAGGTGGCCAGCGAGCTACTGGCAGAGTGCCTGGAATTCTCGCCCGAGCGTCTGATCGAAACGATCGAGGATCATACCTCTGCCCGCATTGATGCGCTCGCGGCCTGGGAGGAGGTCGAGTTGGCACGCAAGAAGGCCCGCCGCGCGCTCGACGAGGGAGAGCAGATCCAGCAGGAGTTGATCGGGGCGTTGGCGAGGGTCGGCCTAGACTCGGAACCCGGCGACAGCCTGGAGACTGTCATGGCCGTGGCAGAACTGTTCCTCGACAGGCAGCTCAAGGTCGATGCGGAGCGTGCCGAGGCGCTTAAGACCGTGAGCGCGAAAGAGGAGGATCTGGCCGCCAGACGACGGGCTTTGGACGTGGCAGAAAGGCGCGAGGAGGAATGGTTGGCCGGCATTACCGAAGCGCTTGCCGGCACCTGGCTTGAAAGCGGCATTTCAGCGCCCGGCATCGGCAACGTGCTCGATCAATTGGCTGAGCTGTCGAAAAGCATTCAGGAGCGGGATGCCATGCAGCTCCGCATCGAGAAGATGGAGGCAGACCGAGACAATTTCATTGTCGAGGTCGCCGCTGCCGCAGCTGAAGCGGGTGAGCCGGCGAACGACGACGAACCGGAGCAGTTGGCGATCCGGCTTGCTGAGCGCTTGGAGCGCGCCGATCGCGCCAGAGAGATGAAGGCAAACCTCATCAATGACCTGCAGCGCCTGCAGGACGCTCGTGACAGTCTCAATCTCGAGACAACGGCGCATGAGCGACGCAAAAGTGAGGTCCTGACCGCCTTTGGCGTCACCACGCTGTCGGAAGTCGTGGAACGCGACGAGTTGCTACGGGAAAGGGATCGCCTGCGCGCTGCCGTTGCCGAGCTTGAGGAGCAGCTGTCGGTAGAGCTCGCGGTGGAAGGGTTCGACCAGGCGCGTTCGATGCTGGATTCTGTCGAGATCGATAGTCTCCTGGTCGAGAAGGCTGAAAGTGAGCAACGGCTTCGGGATCTCGATGAAGCGATACAACAGCAGCTTATTCGCCAGACCCGGGCGACCGACAAGCTGGACGCGATTGGCGGCGACAGCGCGGTTGCGCGGATAGATGCCGAGCGCCGCACCGTCGTGCTGGAAATCGAAGAAAAGGCAGTCCGCTACATCGAGCTGAAACTGGGCATCATGGCTGCCGGGAACGCTCTGCGCGTGTACCGCGAACGCCATCGCTCCGCGATGATGAAGCGGGCATCTGACGCATTCGCACTCATCACGCGCGGTCAGTATTCGGGGCTTGCGACCCAACCTGTGAAGGGCGGGGAAGTCCTCATCGCATTGCAGCGCGACGGGCAGTCCAAGGTCGCCGACGCGCTATCAAAGGGTGCGCGTTTTCAGCTCTACCTGGCGCTGCGGCTTGCCGGATACTACGAGTTCGCCCAGTTTCGACCCTCGGTGCCATTCATTGCCGACGACATCATGGAGACCTTCGACCATTTCCGGTCGGAGGAGGTTTTCAGGTTGTTTGGTGAGATGGCAAGCGCTGGCCAGGTGATTTATCTGACGCATCACCAGCACCTTTGCGAGATCGCGAAGGCTGTTGTTCCCGGCGTTACAATTCACCAGCTCGGATAGTCGTCTGCCATCGCGTGGGATGAGCTGAGCGCCAGCTGCAAACTGAAAGTAAACGGCCGGGTCGTCAGAAGGACGCGAATTGATCGGCGAGGCCGCCTCGGCGTCGGGAACGCGTTCCCATCTTCCGCGGACGCAGGTGCCGTTTCCACTGGTCAATCGATGAACGCTCGAGGCCTTCATTTTTCCCCAGTCCCAATCCAGAACGCTGCGACACCCCGCTTCGCACGACATCAGGGGAACGATATCGGCCCCAATGTATCTAGAGATCTATGGACACTATGGAACCCCAGGGCCATGGGATAGCAGCCGATATTTTGACATCGGAAGTTGCCAATGCCAGGCAGCGAATCCACCGGACCGAGCTCGCGCTTCAACGCACTGAAGAAATGCTGGCCGAGAATCTCGCGCTGTGCAGCAGGCTACGAACTGCGGTCGAGGCCGCAGACCGCTTGGTGAAGAACGATCCCCGCAGCTTTGAAATACATGGGGCGGGTTGAACTGGGCCGGCGTTTCGTTCGTCGCGACCTCCAGGCCACCGGCGCGACCACTCTCGCTCCAGAACTGTGCCCGCCACATCGACCTCTGAGCTGCACGCTCGCGAACAGCCGGAACCAACGGCGACAATAAGCGGTTTACAAATCGAAGGGACCGCAATGGATTCGGAATAATGGAACTTTTGGATATGGAACTGGCGAGAGCCCGACAGCGGCTTAACCGGGCGGAACGCTCCCTCGAACGTGCAAATGAAATGATGGATGAAGGCTGCGGTGTCGGCATCAATCTCGCGTTGTGCAGCAGGATCCGGGCTGCGCAACGACGCGTGGCCGAGGCGAGATCGCGGTTGGCGAAGATCGATCCTGGCAGCACGGACACAGCCTCGTCCTGTCGCCTGCCAATGTAGAGCGATGCGATACGGCGCAGACCGGCGCCGAGCTTCTCGACGAAAGCCACAATCGGGAAAGTGTCGCTCTTCATACATTTGACTTTCACCCAACTCGTCTGGACGCCGGAGCCATAGGGCGCATCCGCTCGCTTGGACACGATCCCCTCCAGGCCCATCCCGCAGGCGTGAGCGAACATGTCGCTGCCGCTTACCTTGAGGTGCTCGGCATAGGTCAATCTCGGCGCTGTATCGCTCAGCAGCTTCTCCAGCGCGGCCTTGCGCTCAATCAGCGGCTGCTGCCGAAGGTCGCGCCGTTAAGGTGCAGAAGATCGAATGCATAGAAGATAAGCCTGGGCGAGTTCGGGTTGCCCAACTCCCGCTCCAAGGCTTGATAGTCCGGCAGACCCGTGTCGCCGAGGACAACGGCTTCGCCGTCGATGATCGCAGACTTTATCGGCAGGTTCGCCGCGGCATGGACAATGCTCTTGTAGCGATGCGACCAGTCATAGGCGCGACGCGTGAAGGCTCGTGCTCTTCCCCCCTCGACGATGAGTTGGGTCCGGTAGCCTCGTACTTTATTTCGTGAGCCATTCGGCGTCTTCGGGTGCTTTGGTAACCAGGGTGGGTGATTGAAACTCGATGAAGGAAAGCCGGTCCTTTGCGCTACTCATGAATCTGCGACTCCAGAAAAGATTTAAGCCGCAGGACGGGCGTCGGTTCCGGGCATTTTAGGAAAGTTGCATAAACTCAGGCTCGGCCCTCAGATCTTAGGTGGACCGCACGTCCTTTGGCGAAGATTCCAGTTCTTGATCTTTGCCTCGACGCGGGAGATACGATGGCCAACGATGTGTGGCGGACCAGTTGCATCGGTCGCGACCTCGAATCTGTCATGCACTCCGGTCCCAAGGCCGAGGATAGCAAGCTGATCGCAGCAGAAGCTGAGGGGCGATGAACCGGGCTTAGGACATCATCAAGGAGGGGCTGGGGCAACAACAATGCTTGAGCACCGATGCGCTCAGACGTCGGTCTAGGTCATACCGGCGGCTGCGTGCTGTCCTCCGGTTGGTCGGCTCGCCAAAAGCTCTTTTGCTGGCCAGCCCAATTACCGGGATCCCCACACCGCATTCAAAAGGCGATCTTCACACCCAGCTTGCCGCTGACGGTTGAACTGTCTTGAGACCACTTGCCGCGGATTTCACTGCTGAGCATTGTCGATTGAGACACTTTCAGGTTGAAGCCGGACGACAGCGCAGCCGAAAAGTCTGCGTCGTCAAAGTCACTCTTTCTACCGTCGGCGCTTGCCGTGTTGGAATAGCCGAAGCGCTCCTGGATATCCAATCGCGCATAGGGGCTGATCACCATGCCATTGCCGAGCAGAAAATCAGCGTAAACTCCAGGTTCGAATTTGACTGCGCCAAACGACAACCGGCTCTTTCCATAGACAGTGTCAAAGCTGTCTGTGTATTCGTCGCCGGTAAAGATGACGCCCAACAATCCGCCGCGGATGTCGAATCGCACCCGATCGGTCAGGTTGAAGATGCGACCAATTGAGCCTGTCAGCGCATAGCCCTGTGTGTCGTAGCTGCCGAAAGCGCGTCCGGCCCTTTTGATGTCGGTGTTCCCAAGAAACGTAGATGCTGCCACGAGCGCATAACTCGTGCCGCGTCGAATGAGTCCGTAGCCGCCGAACATCCCACTTCTGTTGGTTGCTTCACCCTCTCCCATGAACCCGAATGCATCGGAATCGACTTTGGCCGAGGCATACCCGGCGAACAGGCCGAGGTTCAGTCCATGCTCGCTGCCGAATCCAAAATGCTTTGCGGCATTGAAGTCGACGCTGATGGCAGCGGAGAATTCATCTACGCTGAAGCTCGGTCCATCAACGACGCCCAAGCTATTCGAAATCGAGAAGCCGTCATGTTCCGTACGTGCCAACTGACCGGAAGCGAAAACACCGAACGGCGTCGACTGAGCGAGCGGAATCCCGTTCGCGAGGCCGACCTCCGCCTCGACTACGCTGTGAACTACATCACCAAGCGCCCCCAGAGATGTGTCGACAATTACGCTGTTGGTCGCACCTCCAAGATAGCAGTTCGTGTCCAGAAAGGTGCCCTCACTGTCGACAATGCAGGCGTTTGCCTTCGAAGGCAGTAAAATCAATGCAGCGCCAAACGACAACATGCCCGCTGCGCACAAGCGCCGAGCGAAGCTTTCCTTCATTGTCCTTTCCCCTCTTAACTACAAAGCTAATGTAATAAGGGATGCGATACGCAGAAGATTCTCAATGCAATATCTGGCTGTGGCAGCGTGGGTGCAACATATTGCACCGGCGCTGGCAAGAGTGTAGCAGGTTCTCGCCGCTCAGGATATGGATTTCGTACATTGCTCGATTTCTGCTTGCGAGAAACTGCGGCGAGCTTGCCGACCGGATCTGTCGATCGCGCGCGCGCCAGCGCTACTCTCTCGGATGAACACTGCGTCAAGAAAGCGGGCTAGCACCACCCTTGCGCTTTCTTTGAGGTGATTTCTGGTGTAAAAAACGCCGTTGCACTCCGAGACATAAGTTTCACGCGCAGACTAGCGTGAGCCGGTTCGACACTTCGACGACTCTGAGATTGTCGCATGCTGAAACGAGCCCGTTACATGACCTACAGTCCCTTCCTACGCATCATGATGGTTCTGCTGGTGGCACTGGTTGGATCGGTACGCGCTCAAGCGGCGGTCGGAGATGAATCAACGCCACAGTCAAGCAAGCGGCTCGCCATTGTCGTCGGCAACTCCGACTACCAAAGTGCTCGTCTCCCGCACTTGCCCAATGCAGTAAGCGACGCCACAAGGCTTTCCGAAAGCCTGAGAAGGCTGAATTTTGATGTGCTGACGGGAGTGGATCTCTCCCTTGCCGGTTTCGGCGAGCTCTTTCGCCAGGCCGATGACAAGGTTGTGGCCGCCAGCGCGGTACTGATCTTCTACGCCGGCCATGGCGTGCAGCTTCAGGGCGAGAATTACCTGCTGCCGGTCGACACGCCCGATCCTAAAACCATCGGGGAACTTACTGCGACGGCAATCAAGCTCAACGACCTGATCGCACGATTCTCAAGTCGGGAACGGCAGACCTTCATTTTCCTCGACGCGTGCCGAAACAACCCGATGGGCAAAGGCCCAAGCGTAATGGACGGGCTTGCGCAGGTCGAAGTGGGCGAAAACACGTTTGTTGCCTTTGCAACCCAGCCAGGTAACATCACGGCGGACGGCTCGGGCGACAACAGCCCGTTCACTACAGCCCTGTTGAAGAATGTCGAGATCCCAGGGCTCAGCATTTCCGACATGATGATCCGCGTGCGCAACGAGACTGAAGCACTCACTGTCGGTCGTCAGGTCCCGTGGGACCAGTCCAACCTTCGCGAGCAGTTTTACTTCACCGAGCAGCAAGTGCTCGACCCGGCTCAGTTGAGCGCCAGCTTGTCACGCATCCTGTCGGATCCCGTCGCGAAGCAAAGACTGCAGGTCGAACTTGCTTCCAACGACTTGCAGACTGCGGTGATTATCGTGGGACAGACTTTACGATCGCTGGACGCTTCGGCGCCATCCGGCGCTTCAGCCGATGCCGTCGGTACGGAGATTGCCAGCCTCGAAGGAGCCCGGAAAAGTGTGATCTCCGGTCTTGAAACATTGATCGTTGGCACGCAGACAGGTGCAACGAAGCCTGAAAAAAAAGCCGAGCTCGTACGCAGTGTCCAGACAGAATTGCGCCGCCTAGGTTGTTATCGCATGACCGTCGACGGAGATTGGGGCAAGGGCTCGCTCCATGCTCTCAGCACGTATTACAAGAACACCAAGCGAATAACGTCGGCCACCGAGCCGACCGTTGAACTTCTGGGGGAGCTCTTTTTGCACTCCGGCCGCGTCTGCAAAGAGCCTGTGACCGTACTGCAGAGGCCCAGGCGAGCAAGTGTGGCCTCAGATGTCGCCCCCGTGCGGAAAAAGGGGGCTCCCAGCCGAAAGAATGCCAGAAACCCGCAGCCGCAATCCTCGCCTCCCGCAGCTGCTCCTCCCGATATCAGTGGCGGAATTGGGATTGGCGGTGTTTTCTAGAGAAGCCATTATTCCACGCGTATCCTTGCTGGCACGCGAAACCACAGCCTGGCGCGATTTGGGCCCGCCTGCCGCAGCTAAGGAACCTGTGGATCGGAAGAGCACGCCTGAGGTGTGACAGACGTTGCAGACACTCAGTCACTGATGTAATTTAGCAATCGATCAAGTGAGGAATATGCCCGCTGTCGCGACGGCCTTTCTCTCTTTTTGTTTCGGCAGATTGCATGCTCTCTGACGGACCTTGCTAGCACATGCCGTGTTCTTGTGGGCGAGGCAATAGCGTTCAAGGGAATTGCCATGCTCCGACTTTGCGGAATCATCGCAGCCTTCCTCTTCGCGAGCTTCACGACCTTTGACGCTTGCGCCGACCGAAGGGTCGCCTTTGTCATCGGCAACTCGGAGTACCGACAATTCCCCGCGCTCAAGAACCCGGCCAAGGATGCCGAGGACGTGTCCAAAACGTTTCGACTGGCAGGGTTCGAGGTCTTCGTCGCAAGCGATCTGACGAAGCTGCAATTCGAGGAGCAGTTCCGCAACTATCTTGCCGCTGCAGACGGCGCAGAACTGGCCGTCGTCTACTACTCCGGCCACGGTTTCCAGATCGGCGGCGAAAATTTTCTGATCCCGGTCGATGCCTCCTTGAAGCAGGCGGCGGACATTGAAGTCCAGGCCATCAAGCTCAACGATGTGCTGGAACAGTTACGCTCGAAATCAAAGATTCAAGTGATCATACTCGATGCCTGCCGTAACAATCCGTTCCCACGTAAGGATTACTGGCTGAGAGACCAGCTCATCACTGCCGGCAATACGGGCCTCGCACAGGTGAGAAGCTCGCTGAACACCTTGATTGCCTTTGCCACCGAACCCGGGGCGGCGGCTTATGACGGCTCCGGCGAACTCAGCCCGTTTTCGGCGGCCTTTTCCCGTCGCGCGCTGGCCCCGAACCAGGAGATCCGCACCGTGATGGCGGCGGTGCGCCGCGATGTGGTCGAGGCCACAAACGGCCTCCAGGTTCCCTGGGAGAACTCATCGCTGATCGACGAAGTCGTCCTGATGCGCCGCAGCAATCGACCATCGCTGCCGCCCGTGCTGGAGAAGGTCGTACTGTCAGGAGTCGGACCCGTCGACTTGGGCTTGCCTGAACCGGTCGATGTCGATGGTGGCACGATTACACTGAGCATCGAAAGACCACCCGCCCTGGGGCGTTTGATGCTGGACGGCAAGCCTGTCAAGTTGGGCGTGCCGATCCAGGGCACGGATCTGCCGCGTCTGCAGATGGATGTACCCAAGGGAGTCGCCCCGCAGGAAGAAGTCGACATGCTGGCCTATGCGACGCATGACAACTGGGGCGGCCAGACCCAAGGCATCGTCGTGTTTCGGGTCAAGAGCGGCGAAGGCGCGCAAGGCGAACAGATCATGGCTTCCCTCGAGGCCGAGCAGAAGCAGCAGGTGCTGGAGCGTGGCATTCATATCGCCGGTGCGGCCGAGGCGATCGAAAACCGCGACATCGATGTTCCCGTGGGCGTGGGTCCAGTTGCGCTGAATCTGGATTTCCCGACCGATGATCCCGCCGTCAGCCTAAAAGTATCGAGTTATCCGGCAACGGGAACGCTCTCGCTGGCCGATCGAACCCTGTCGCCCGAGTCGAGCCTGATGGCCGGAGAGATCGATGGGCTGCGCTATGAACCGCAGATCGGGGCGGAAGCGAAGGTCGAGGTCGGCTTCGAAATCCGAGCGGACAGCAGCTCATCAAAGCCCGCGACGATGAAACTGTCGCCGACGATCGATCCGTGCGACACGGCTGCCGGCGAACCTCTCGATCTGCAAGGGGTCACCACCGGCCTCCTGCCGAATGAAATTGGCGCTAGCGCGGTGGAGGTTTGCGAGGACGCGGTAAAGGCTTATCCGGAAGTCCCGCGCTTCCGCTATGAACTGGGGCGGGCGCTGCTTGCCGTAGGCAAGGTCGAAGAAGCCAAGGCAGCCGTCGAGGAGGCGGCCAGGAAGGGACATGTACGCGCCGTGTTCGAACTCGGCTACATGTATGCGACCGGAACCGGCGTGGCCCTGGACCGCACCCAGGCCAATGCCCTCTACGCGGCGGCCGCCGAAAAAGGCGATCCCTACGGAATGACGTCGTGGGGTCGCGCCTTGTTCAATGGCTATGGCGTCAAGCCCGACACCGGCAAGGGTTTGGACCTGCTGCTCAAGGCGGCAGCGATGGGGCACACCTATGCAATGAACGATCTGGCCGCGATCTTCACCGAGGGCCGCAACGGCGTAACCGCTGACCCAGCCCGCGCTGTTGCCTTCCTGCAAGCTGGTGTTCAGCGGCAGGACATGTATTCGATGAACCTGCTCGGGCGCAATTACTTGTCCGGGCAGGGCGTGGAGAGGGATCCCAAAACGGCGCTAACGCTGTTTCAGCAGGCAATCGATCTCGGCCAGCCCTATGCGCCTGGCAGCCTCGCACGCATGTATCGGGACGGTGTCGGTGTGGAACAGAGCCTCGCAGAAGCGCAAAGATTGTTTGAAATTGGGATCGCGCGGGGTGATCCGTTCGCAGCTTACGATCGCGCGGCCCTCGAAATGCAAAAAGGCGACAAGGCCGATCAGGCCCTTGCCGCGCGGTTCCTTGCACTTGCGGCCGCACTAGACGTGCGCAAGGAACTGCCGGACGCGCTGAGGACGCTGGCAAAGTTCGGACCGAAGCCAAAAACAGCGGCGTTGAGGCAGCTGCGACAGGAACTGAAATCGAAGCTTCCCGGCTCCGGTTCACAAGACACTCAACTGGTTAACGCGGCCAGACGAGTATGGGAAGAAGCCAATCCGCGTCGGGACTTGTTTTGACCAAGGAGGAGACAATGGCGGGCGGAGTATTGAAACAAGCAATACTTGGAATGACGTTATCAGGTGTCGTGGCGGGTCTCATGGGCTGCACTTCCCTGGTTCCGAAAGTTGAGCCGACGCCGCTGGTCGAAACGCCCCAGCCGAAGATCTTTCGGCGGGTTCCTCCGCCGAAGGTCGTCAAGCCCGTACGCAAACAAAAAACCGCGAAGAAGGTGATTATACCGGTTGATGACGAGCCTGTTCCCGCGCCTGTCATTCCTTCTGGTGGCGGTGGCGGAAGCGGCGGTGGAAGCGGGGGAGGTGGCTGGGGAGGTTGATCAGGTCAGACTGAAGAAGGATTGCACGAGTCTGGCGGCCTTGATGGGCTTCATCACTAAGTTCGGCGACGGTGCCGCAGACATGCTTCCTCTTTCCGGGTTGAACAAGCGCAGAGTTCGCGCCTTGGCAGCGCATGTGGGCGCTCCGTCTGATCTTGTTGACAAGATCCCGACCGCCGACCTGGAGACCCTCGTCCTCCTTCGGCCTGAAGAAGATGCATATGGTCTCACATACGATCAGATTGACGACTTCCTCGAAGGCCGAGACATCAACGAAGCGGCGCGCAGGCGCATACTTCATGCTTATTCCAGCACAGCCCATAAGCGAGCCCTTCCGGTCGACATTTGGGCATCGGCGATAGTGTCTCAACATGCACGATCGATGGGCTGCCGCAGCTTGGCAACTATCGGCCCGAACTCCCGCTGGAGCGATGCGTTGCTCTTTCAGCCCCGCATGCGGTCATGCGGCCGACAGTGTATGGCCGAGGCCGGCAACGAAGTCATTGCTTCCTAAATGCCCCCTCTATTTCATCTGCCGCAGCGAACCACTTGACCGGGCCGCCTCAACGTTCCAGGCACCTGGATTGCAGCCGGTCCGCTCTCCTTCGGCCGATCGCAATGTTAGACGTGCGGCCGTTACGCGATGCAGGGCTGGTTGTCAGATGCGTGATGCGAAACGTGAGATGCAGCTCCAGTTTTGGCGATGGCAGGCGCGCCGCATTGTGTATATCATCCGCACAGAACAGGCGCGCAAATGACATCGAATTCAGAGAAGGCGGAGGCGGTCGAGCAGTTGCTTGATACACCTGAACTTGCAACAGCACTCGAAAGCGAACAGTTCAAGAAATTCCTCGACCAGGTGCCGATCGCCATAGCCGTTTCGGACCTTGCCGGTGAAGAGCGCGTGGTTTACGCCAATCCGGAATTCGAGAAACTGTCAGGCCTGACAGTCGCCAGGCTCACCCAACAAAACTGGGCGGCCCTTTTAGGCACGGGCCTCCATCAGCAAAAGGACAGGCCGCTAGCCGAGGCAGTGGTCAAGGGAACCGATTTGGTCGGCAGCTTCAGGCTGGAGCGCGGCGAGGACAAAGCCGCGATCGTCGACGTTTATTCCAACGAGATAGAGGACGATAACGGCAAGGTTTGCTTCCGACTGGTGGCCCTGGTCGACGTATCGGCTCACGGCGAGGCGGGAGATCAGCGCTCGGCCGAGGAGCGGGTCAGCGAGAAAGACACACTGCTTCGCGAACTGCAGCACAGGGTGAAGAACAACCTGCAGATGATCACCGCACTGATCCGGCTGGAAAGCCGCAACGCTACCGAGGCCGACCGGAGACGGTTTGAGCGCCTCGCCGGTCGCGTCGACGCTTTGGCGATCCTCTACCAGACGCTAACGGCCGACGAGCCGAAGGAAGAGGTCGACCTTGGTGTGTATCTCAGCCAGATCGCGTCCGCGGTGATGAGCTCGCATGCAGTCGAGGGAATCCGGCTGGATTTGAAGGTGGATACATATCCGGTGTCAATAAACGTCGCGATGCCGGCGGGACTGGTCGTGAACGAATTGCTGACCAATTCACTAAAGCATGCCTTCCGGGGGCGCGACGGCGGCACGATAATGCTGCACAGCATCGTCGATGGCGACGGCTGCCGGGTTATAGTGGCGGACGACGGAATCGGCCTGCCGGAAGGCGAGATGTGGCCCAAGCCAGGCAAGCTTGGAGCGCTGATCGCGCGATCGCTGACCGAGAACGCCAAGGCGCAGCTAGCTGTCGAGTCCAGCGCCAACAAAGGGACGAAGGTGACCATCGTTTTCAAACGGTCGGCGGCAGCAAGCTGAACGATTGCTGTCGAACATAGCAGGCTGGCGGCTGGCTTCATGTCGCGGCTTTGAGCAGGTGCCTGCAAATAGGCTAGGCGCCCTTCACGGCCTGCTTCACATGGTCGAAATTCCGTCGAAGAGCGGGCAGCTGCATTCCGCGGGAGAAGCAGGATGGAGTAAGCGGGGCGTTTCCCTCGCTTGGGCTGGTCCAGCGTGACCGGCTTCAAGACAGCGGCAGGTGGCGCAGCGAATATTCTCCAATCAGCTCCATTGTCCGCCAACAAGACTGCTGCGTAGCCTGTGTTCGCGCAACGCCATTTTGCCGGACTTCAGCAGCCCGGGACCTGAGCGGAATTTACACCCATGCGGTCGATTGGCCGATGCTCGCCAAGCCTCGACAATTGCTCTATGCTCTCCTTGGCACGGCATGGTCGTGATTGCGACACGGAAGGCTGTTGTCCTGTGGGGGGGTTCATGTTCGAAGTCGTCGGAGACTGGAAAACGGGCTCGAGAAGCTGGTTCGCCCTAAACACCCTTGGCTTGATCGTCGCGATATCGGTGCTGTTGTTGCCTGGGCTGGAAAGCGCGAATGCACAGACGAATTGGACACTCGACCCGACGGCCTCCGTGCTCACCTACCAGTCGGTCAAGAAGAACACGATCGTCGAAACCAACAAGATCAGGAACATAGCCGGCACTCTTTCTTCGACGGGTGAGGCCAAGATCACCTTTGACCTCAACTCCGTCGACACGGGTGTCGACCTTCGCAATGTCCGCATGCGGTTCCTTTTCTTTGAGACATTCAAGTATCCGTCCGCCGAACTGACCGCAAAAGTGGACCCTGCCGCATTGGCCGACCTTGGGACCAAGCGGAGGGTGAAGGCAGTGCTGCCGTTCCGCCTCAACCTGCACGGGGTCGACAAGGATCTCGAGGCCAATATCGTCGTGACCATGATCAGCGACAGGATGGTCTCCGTCGCTTCGGAGACACCTGTTGCCGTGCATGTCGAGGACTTCGGACTGCTGCCGAATGTCGACAAACTGCAGCAGGCCGCCAATGTGACCAACATTGTTCCGACCGCTTCGGTATCATTCGATTTCGTGTTCAACGCCGACGGCAGCAAGCCCGCTGCCGTGCAGACAGTCGCGGCAAGTACCGCCGACGTCGGACCCGTCCCCACCGATGCCGCGAAAGCGAACTTCAGCGACGAGGAGTGCCTCAACCGGTTCGCGGTGCTCTCCCGCACCGGGGCCATCTACTTTCGGTCGGCGAGCGCGCGGCTCGACAACCAAAGCCGTCCGCTGCTGGCGGAGGTGGTTGGCGTGGTGGGCAAGTGCCCCGGCCTGAAGGTAGAGGTTTCCGGCCACACCGATTCCGATGGTTCGCCTGCCACCAACAAGCTGCTGTCGGAGCGCAGGGCCCAGGCCGTTGCCGATGCCATCGTTGCCGCGGGTATTGCACGAACGCAGATTACGGCAACCGGTTATGGCGAGGAGCGGCCCGTTGCGGCCAACGATACGCCGAAGAACAAGGCGCTCAACCGGCGGATCGAGTTTTCCGCCACCAAGCTCGTCAACTGAGGAAGGACCTCTTGTTCCGGTGGGGCTTCGATCTGATTGCCTGTTTTGGCAGTGCCCTGCGCGCGATTGGGCTGGTGACACTCTCGCTGCTATTGACATTGACGGCAGCCGATGCCGAACGCCGTGTTGCTCTGGTCCTTGGCAACTCCCAGTACCAGCATGCGCCGGCGCTGACCAACCCAGTCCGCGACGCGCAGGCTGTTGCCGACCGCCTTGCCAAGTTGGACTTTGAAGTCGTCTCCGGTTTCGATCTGACCAAATTGCAGACCCAGACCACGATTGCGCAGTTCGCAAAGCAGGTGCGCGGCGCCGACATTGCCCTTTTCTTTTACGCCGGCCACGGTTTGCAGGTCTCAGGCAGCAACTACCTGCTTCCGGTCGATGCTGCATTGGAAGACGAGACCTCGCTTGATTTCGAGGCGGTGCCTGTCGAGTTCGTTTTGCGGCAAATGTCGCGCGAGACCAGCATAAGACTGATTTTCCTCGACGCCTGTCGAGACAATCCTCTGGCCGAAGTGCTGGCAAAGGCCGCCGGCGTCAAGGGAGCGAGAAGCGGGCTTGCCGAAATCCCGATCGAGAATGGCGGCGCGGGCACGCTGGTCGCGTTTTCCACGAGTCCCAATCAGGTCGCCTATGACGGATCGAGCGAACATTCGCCGTTCACGTCCGCGTTGCTTGCCCATATTGGGGCTTCGAACGTCTCCATCACCGACGCGATGAACATGGTCATCGCCGATGTCTTCAAAGCAACCGCCGGCAAGCAGCGCCCGTGGATCAATGTTTCGCTGACCACCGAGGTCGTTTTGCACAGGGTCGATCTCAACGCGCCGCTGATCGTCGGCGAAGCGACCGCTCCGCAACAAGCGGAAGACAGCTCGGATGGGCGAAACGCCACCGCAAATTCGTCAGGCGAGGATGAGGCACAGCTTGCACTTAATGTCCTGCGTCAGAAAATCCCGAGACTGGCTTCGGACGATCCGATCTTTTTCGACCGACCTGTCGATTTTGGAGATCCAAAGATCGACGGCAAGAGTATCGCCGAGCTGATCACGGGCAAGCCGCTCTTCACTCCCGTGGAAGGGCTCGACAAAGCGGTTTGGCAGCGCAAGCACTGCAATGGCTGCCATGAGTGGGATGAGGTTCGGCTGTGCGAACAGGCGAAGAATTTCGCCGCCAACGATGTCTCCGTGCTGCGCCTGCAACATCCGCTCGGGACGCGCTTCAAGGTGGCGCTGGCGAAGTGGGCGCAAGGCGGCTGCAAGTAAGATCTGGACCTTCGGTTCGAAAATTCCTGGTCAAATAGGCGAGGACCAATCCCCATCTAGACATTCGTCGTGTGCGGAAATCAGGAAATGGCGCGCTCGAGTGCCACGGATGAGCTCCACAACAGCGTGTCGGCGTGCACCATGATGATGGAGATGAACAAGATTCCTTTCTGCACGAAGCCTTCTAAGGAGGCTTATATGCGGCAGATGTTGAACGGCGCGCTACGCTCGACGGTCGGCAAGTCAAACGCCCTTAACGATGCCGGTTACGGCGCCGCGCCGGCAAGAATTGCCATTCCGTTGTAAGACTTCTGAGCGAGCCAGATGAGAATAGCAGCGAACTCAAAGGCTCCACCAACGCAACGTACCCGACTACGCGCGTTCTAGTGAAAGGGCGCCATAGCCGATCTGGGGGTGGCCTGATGACAAATCGGAGCAACAGGGATGGCAAAGTTTAAAGAAGCCCTTGAGCGCGGGAAGGAAGCTCGCCGCCAGCAGGAGGAGCCTGTCGTCGAGGTTGGAGGTGGCAAAACGAGATGCCCCCATGGCGGACTTCAGCGAGCAAGCAAAGGCTTGGTTAGACCACGTCGTGATTGCAGGGCTGGAGGCGGCCAGGGCTGACGTGGCGGGCGAGGTGACTATTGACATAGACACTGCGCCACCCGGCACGTCAAAGCCTTAACACCGTCCATTCGTTTCCAAATCTACAGGAAAGGAGAATTTGAGAAGGCGCCCCGAAGAACCTTTACGGTCAACGTTAAGGTGAGCGGGGCGGCGTCCGTCTTCGCCAGTGATGGTGAGGGTACAAGCTGGTCACCGCGCGAGCATTTCTGCCACATATTTCCGACCTCCCATTCCACACGAAATCGTTTGTTGACCTCTCCTAAGTTCCCGGCAAGATGACCCTAGGGCACCGAGGGGTCGGGTACCATGGATACAGCGCCGGGAGGCATTACGCCTGAAGCTATTGCCAGAGCCGTTAAGGCCGCGTCGGACGGCAACGTGGTGTCCCTTAGAACGGCCGTAGCGGCCCTCCGGGCCCTGTGCCCACACGCAGACGAGACGGACCTCGAACTGTGTGAAATTCTGATCGATCTGGCGACACATGATGGAAGGGCCGTCCTGCTCGACACCAAAGAATAGCTAAGGAACAAATCGGTTCGCCCGGAGGTTCGGACCTATTCGCATGTAGGGCCGGCCATGGCTCAGGCCGACGAGAGGAAGCAGAAGGTTATCGCCGACCTCATACGACGGTGGATCACGTCAGAAGCCGTCCGCGACTACCTTCGCAAGGCGCTAAATCTTCCGGTAGAACAGGGGCTTCCGGGTGAGCACAAGTCTTTGCTGATGAAATTGATCGAGCCGACAAAGAGTGACCGCATGATTGGGTTTCTTCGGTCCTCGTCGGGGCGGAAGTAAGCCGTCTAGCGTACCACCTCTGCAACGCATAGGCAGCAGCAACAACTGATGAAGTGGACCAAACGTGGGCCGTCAGTGGGACCTCGTGGTGCGCCTTTGCGTCATTAATGGCAGATGGCAAGAAGGAGGGGGCTCTGCGCTCATTCGATCAGGACGGGGGCTGACGTGACCAACTCCGCTCTAGCTGATGCCGCCATCACGAAGAGCACGGACAGCCTTCCGACGATTGATCAGTCAGAAGGCAATCGTCAGGTGTTGCGCAAGCGGCCAGGTTGGAAGTCGATCAAGAAATGCCGGAGCACTTTGCCGTATTGCTAGCCGCGCTTGACCCAGCGAGAGCAGGAACTGGCTGACGAGCCTTCGGCGAGCCTGCGTACATCGAATTGATTTCAATGTGGCCCGTTGTGGCAACGCCACACCAAGATCGCGGCGACCAGGGGCAGCAGCATATTGCGAGACCTCATCTTCGAGGGCTGAGGCTGGTGGCCCGCACAATCCACCCGATGCCCGCCCTCTAGACCGAGGAAAGCACCGAGACGAAGGGACGGAAGACGGTAGCCAACCCGCGGATGAGAATCTGATCAACCGTCATCTCTGAGTTCCACTCTCGGCCCTGTGCAGTTCCAGCCTATCCGACCCCTTTGGACACTCGCGCCAAGCAGTTGTTCCCTCTCGCCTACAGCCCAGACAGAAAAGATGCGAGGCTAGTATGCGTCCGCTGATTGGCGCAGCGCCTCGATCTCGGCCATCTGTAAGCCCATTTCGACAAAGGCAGATAGAACGGCAAAACGGTCCGCCAGTGCAACACGCGCGAGCCCTGCCAGAACTCCGGCATTGACGGCATGGGCGGCAGGAAGCGGCTGTAAGGCCGGTGGCAAGGTTGTGCGGCCGACGGATCCGCCAGTACCTAGGCCATTGTCACGCCATCGCGCAGCCAAGGCAATCCAGGCGCCCGGGGTTGTAGGTGGCACTGCCGCTGCCTGGCCCAGCGCCGCACGATGGTGGGCGCTGCTCGGTTCGCTGACCCAGTTGCTGACGAGTGCGAGCAGTTTTTGATCGGTTTCATCCAGCAACTCGCTCAAATGCCCAAGGCATTCATGAGCCCACCAGACCGCAGCCCGATCCGGCAGCAGGTAGGCACAAAAGGTGATTGCCTCTTCGGGAACGCGCCCGGCGAGGAGATCGCGGCAAAAATCGATCGAACGCTGGTCGGTTGGAAGGGTTTGCATGTCTCGGGCAGCGGCGGGACAAGCCATGAAAAGATCTCGTGCCGTTTTGAATCGGAGCCCGTTGCCCATGACGCCACGCTTTCATCGAGAGCCTGTCGGCACTCAAGCCCGCAGCGCGGCGCGGGTCAAGTCTCAACTTGCGGCGGGGTGATGACCGGCGACACAGCCGCGGCTCGGTATTTCCCGCAGACAATTGCTTCGGAATTTGGTATGTTCACGGTTGGTAATATCGGATGCTCAACAGGAGTACCGCTATGCGGTGGGCCAGTTCACCTTTGGTGTTGGCGGTCGTGGTTTTCTCGACCCATGTTTGCGCCGACCCTGTCCAGAAATCAGAAGACATCGTCAAGTTTTTTGCCGGCGCGGCCGATCTCGGCAAGTCGCGTGGAATTTGTGTCGGCACCGAGGAGCAGTGCAAGAGCAGGACCAAAGCAAAAGACGGACTCGCCGAGAAACCCAGTCTCGACATGCTGATCAATTTCGGGCTCGATTCGGCCGAACTCGACGCAACCGCGCGCGCCGAGCTCGCGGAGTTTGCCAAGGCCCTGAAGGACAATCGGCTGAGCAGTTTCCACTTCGTCGTCGAAGGCTATACCGACGCTTCCGGACCGGCAAACTACAATGAGCGGCTCTCACAGCGACGGGCGCAATCTGTGACGTCCTTCCTGACATCAAGCGGCATTGAGGCTGCCCGCATCAACCCGATCGGCCTGGGCGAAGCGCATCCGCGCAGCCCCAACCCGTACGATGCTGTCAATCGCCGGGTGGAAATGCGCATAAAGACCGAGTAGCGAAACTCTGGCCCATGCTGCCGGAAAACTGTGCGGCAGTTTCGAGCCACAACTGCTTTGCCCTGAGCAGGCAGTCGTTTGAATGCTGCTGTCAGTCCTTCAGCACGCCGCCCATCACCACACTGGCGCCGAATTACAGAGCCTTGGTCGGGAAATCGCTGACCCCGCGGACCAATCGGTCTGCGCCTGCGAAGCGGCTGCGACTTGCGACGCCATGCCCTGGCTCAAAGCGCATTCTGAACGGTGCTCAGCATCGCCGTGATGACCTGTTTGTACTTTGCGAACTCGGGCGATGTCTGCCGGACCTCAGTGGTGGTCGTCGTCTGCTGGCTCGCCGCGGTCGTGGCTGGGCTGAGCTTTCGACCCATCTTCCTTTCGGCCCAGTCCACGACATAGCTGGCGGTCTTGCCGGTGAGAAAGGGATTGGCCTGGATGACGGCTGATCCGAGCACGGCGCTCAGTTGCGCCGAACCCGACGCCGACAGCACCTGATGCGCGCCCTCCATGCCGAGGAAATGGCACAGATAGAGCCGGCCGGCTGTGATCTGGTGGCCGCGCGCCCGAAGATAGGCTTCGCCCTCTCGCGCCAGATTGCGAACCATCTCGCGCGAGATCGTGGCGTCGTAACGCAGGGCAAGCAGGTCGGCGGTCGAGAGCGTGCGTGCAAGTTCAGGGCGGTATGTATTCATCATACGGATCCAGGTCTTGGTGATGAATTGGCCGGCACCGGTCGCTGAAGAATTCGGGTTCTTGGCACGGGCACTGCCGCCACTTTCGACATGGACGATGCGGTCGGTGAGCGTTTCCACGGCGGAAAAGTCCGAAGCGACCGCAGTAACTGTGCCCAGCGGGTCGATCGCCGCGCCATTCTGGTAGAGTTCGAAATGCAGGTGCGGTCCGGTCGACAGTCCGGTGGTGCCGATGTAGCCGATGATGTCACCTGCCTTGACCTTGGTGCCGACGCCGCCCACGATTGCGAATTTCTGCATATGCGCATAGCGCGTCTCGCGCCCGTTTCCGTGCGAAATCTTGACCAGATTGCCATAGCCGCCCCCATCGCCCTGGAAGCTGATTTCGCCATCGAAGGCGGCTGCGATCGGCGTGCCGACCGGCGCCGCCCAATCGACGCCCTTGTGGATGCGAACGGTGCCCAGAATTGGGTGCTTGCGGGGCCCGAAGGTCGAGGTCAACACCCCGTTGACCGGTGTGACCATGCCGTTGGTGACCGTCAGCGAGCGGACCTGATCGTCGCCTGTCACGCATGCAAACTGGCCATCGCTCTGCTGGAAAACGAAACAGTCGAGAGTTTTTGTCGTGCCCTGGACACCCACATACAGCACCCGCCCAGCGCCTTCGTCCTTGCCGCGCGGCGTCTGCGAATAGATCAGCACAAGACGCTGGTCCTCGCTTGCGAAGGCGTCCAGATCCTGTCCTCTCGACAGATACATGATGGCTTCGCCGATCACGCCGGTCGGAACGCTGTTGCGTGCCGCTGTCGAGTAGATCGCGTCGAGCAGACGATACTGCCGTTTGTGGGCGCCTTCCGCCGGCGCGCCCGAGTAGTTGAAAAGATCTTCCCGTACCCAAGGATCAACGCCCGAAACGAACACGCCCGCGGCATTGCGCGTCAGCGTACCGACAAAGACGTTCTTGGCGTAGATCGACACCTGCATGAGGGACATCGTTGTCGTCTCGCGGTTGGGTCGGTATCCACGCATGGCCACGACATAGCCCGGTTCCAGGCCGTCCCGGCCGAAGAGCGCCTTCAGCGCCTCGCCTGCCTGCTTGGCGTCGTCGGCGGAGAAATGTGCATCGAGCGCAACGCTATCCAGACTGCGATCGTTGAGGATCTTCACGAACGTGTCTTCCGTAACCTCGAACCGCTGAAATTCGTTCGTGACAGTTGCGACGCTGGTGTTGTTTTCGATCTGGGTCTTGTGGAACGCGGGAAGAGCTGCATCGCCTGCTTCGATTGTTTCACCCCAGCCGGCCTCCGGGTCATCGGCTTCGGCCAGTTGATCGGCGGCAGGGGCGGGTTCATCCGCGGCAGGAGATGGCTCAAGATCGTTCTGCAGATCGCTGGAGGCTGCGGGGGCCGTCTTTCGTTGCGCCTGGAAGAATGCAAAATCCTCCTGCGTCGACGGTATGGTCGTCATGAATTTCTCGCTGGCGCTAAGCATGACGTCGGACAAGATCTCGATCTGTGGCGAAACCCCGGCCTGGTCGAGTTCGGCCGGACGCGGAACAACGCGGCCTTTCGTTGCGGCGCCGGAATCGGGGGCGAGCGTGATCCACATCGGATCCCCCGCCAGGCCGATAATGGCAGGCACATAAACAGAGGCATCGGCCGGCACATCGTCGGCTCCTTCGACCGCATGCAGATCCTCGTCTTCGTCGCCAAACGACCAATAGTCCGCGGTGAGGTAGAAGCCGGCGGCAATCGAACACAGGAAAACTGTGGCGAAACCGGCAAGAAGCCTGCGCCAAAAGGTGCGCCGGCGGAGGGCAGCGCGTGCTTGCTTTTTCTCCTTGAAGCTGGTGTCGATAGCGTGCGTCACGGACTGCTTCCGGTCAGGAAAAACGTCCACCGCACCTGTTCAAGCGTATCGACTTCAACGAATCGCGCAGCAATATGGCCAAGCTGCCAGCATTCGTCGATGCCGCGTATCGAGAAACGTCGCCGCTCAATGCACATTTCGGTCGATCCCGTCAGGATGGCTTGGCCGAAAACGTCAGTGGCGTAGAGGTAGATGTAGCGGTTCGTCAGTTCCTCGCGGATGACGTTCACGCACTGATTTGCGCCGATGGTCCACCACCCATCGGTCTGATCGGCATTGTCGACCTCCTGGCCGACGGCGAGGTTGACGACGTCGAGCGTCTGATTGCACACCGTGAATTCGGCGCGCGCTTCGTTGCATGAGAGCACGCCCAGCAACGCGGCGGCCGAAACGACCGCAAGCCTCATCCGGCCCCTCGAGGCAAGCAAGGTTAGAAGCCGACCACGCTGCTTTAAGGGCAGGTCGGAAGACGAGCGGGGCAAACGCGAGCTACGGAATTCCATCGGACGCCCATGCTACCCGCCGAGCCGGAAATACTTGGCGCTGGCCGAGAACTTGGATCCGTTGGCCTCGATTTCCTCGAGAATTTTGGGCAACAGCTGTGAGGCTGGCATTGGCGTGGAGAACGCAGCCGCCTGGATATCCTGGGGGCCGGTGATCACCATGATGATCTGCGGCACGGCCTTGCCTGCAGCCCTGTCGGCGGCGCCGAGACCGATCGGGATGCTGAAGGTAGCCTTGTCCGATTGTACGACCATGCGGTCATCGAGGTTGAACATCATGCCTTTGTGGTCGATCAGCAGCACGCTGGAAATGAGCCCGCCACGCGTCACCAACGTACCGCTGATCGGTGTGCCGTTCGGCACCGATGTTCGATCGAGAACGAGCTGCGGCTTTTCGCCAGCAGCCTGCCCCAGAAAACGCAGGAAGTTGGTGACTTCGCACTGGCTCGGCTCAATGAGGCGCACGTTGATGTCGGGCTCAACGTGGAACTTTGCCTGGAAATCAGCCAGCATCTGCTCGAATGGCTGGACCGCGGTTCCAAATCCTTCGATGGCAGCGGTCTTATCGGTTATGGAGGTCACGGCGGCGTAGAAACAGTCGCCACCGCTGAAGTCGCGAACCCACGAAACACGCTGCGCTATATCGTCGATCACAGGGGCAACTTCCGGCTTAGGCAGGTTCAGGGCAACCATGGCCTGGTCTGGTTCTCTGGCCGCCGGCAGGTCGGCCTGCTGCTCCTTTGCCCTCGCCGCATCCGCCTGGCGTGCAGCCGGCTCTGGAACGGGCGCTGCTGGTAGGGCCTTCGCCGGCCGGCTCGCCTGGTGTTTGGGCGGCGGCAGGTCGGCCTGCTGCTCCTTTGCGCTCGTCGCATCCGCCTGGCCTGCAGCCGGCTTGGGAGCTGGCGCGGCCGGTTTCGCCTCCGCCTGGCTTGCCCCGTCTGGCTGCGCCGCGGGCGGCGTGGGAGCCTTTTCGACCGGCGGGAGGGCTGGAGCAAGCTTGGCAGGCGGCGAGGGCGTATCGGGCTGAATTGACGGCGCTGCGTTTTCGGCCGGCGGTTGCGCCCCACTTGCCGACAGCTTCGACGTTTCCTGTATTTGCGGGAGCATCTTTGGCGACGCTGCCGGCGGCGGCGTTCGAGCCGCGGGGGCCTCCGCCTGACTTTCAGCTGGTGCTAATGTAGCCTCTGTTTGCGGCTTTGGGGCTGGAACCGCCTGTGGCGGCTCAGGGGAGTCCGTATCCTGGTCCGTCGCCAGCGGCTTTGACGCCTCTGCCTCAGGAATTGATGCTTCGGGGACAGGCCTTGTTGCTTGTGGTGCAGGTTGTGGTGGCTCTGGCGCGGAAAGCGAGGGTTTGCCGGCGGTTGGCGCGGTGGGTGTCGTAAAGCCGCTGAAATAAAGGCCGGCAAGTGAGGCGAGAGCCAATGTCGCGAAGGCAGAGATGGCGATGGCTCGGCGCTTTGTAGATTTTCCGCGAACAGCGCCAACGAGCACACGTGGCGGCGCGGCGACCGGTGAGGCCCGCGGTTCGGACAACAGCGCTGGCCGGACATGCTGGACAAAGCGCTGCCCGCCCGAGCCTGCCAAAGGCGCGTCATGGCCCAAGACATTGGATGGCGGGGACAAGGCCTTCGGATCGGGCGCAAGGGTTTGCCCCGCTCGTGGCAAACCCGGCCTGCCGCGGTTTGGGACGAACGTCGGCGGCGTTGTCCCTTCGTCCTCGTCGCGCGTCATCCTGGCGATTTCCGCCATGCTCACCGGGCGGTCTCGCGGATCCGGCTGCAGCATGGCTTCAACAATGTCACGAAAGCCGTCGTCGATGTCGGACAGGTCGGGCACGGTCCGACGCTTTTCGATGATCTCGAATTGGGACCCGCTCATGTCGATCGGCTTGCCGCGCAGGGCGGCAACCAGCACCAGCCCCAGGCTGTAGATGTCCGACTGCTCGCTGACATCGCCGCTGTATAGCCCAAGCTGTTCGGGGGAAACGTAGTTGTACTTTCCCGCGAATTTTCCGCCGATCAGGGTCTCACCGCCGACGGTCGCCGATCGCGCGATTCCGAAATCGATGATCTTGGCCCGATCGACCCGACCTCCTGGCAAGATGATGTTGTCCGGGGAGAGGTCGCGGTGAATTGCTCCCGCCTGATGCACGGCGCTGAGACCCGACGTGAGCCGATGGCAGAGCCTGCGCACCTCCTCAGTCGGCATTGGGCCACGTCGCATGATGTCGTGTAGCGACTCGCCGTCGACGAATTCCATCGCAAGGTAGGGACGACCGATCCCTGGATCGATCGTGAAGACGTGATATCTCACGACCGCATCATGCGAGAGGTGATTGAGGATCGACGCTTCCTTGCGGAACAAGGACAAGATCGTCGGGTCGCGGGCAAATTCGGGCAGGACGATCTTGATCGCGACATGGTCGCCAGTCTGGATGTTGTGGCCGCGGTAGACCTCGCCCATGCCGCCGAATGCGATCCGCTCGTCAAGTTCGTAGATGCCGCTGAGCTGCGTGCCGACGGCGGTGTTGGCCAGCTGCGGCGATATTCGCGTCTTGTCGTCGGCGCTCATCAGCTCAACCCTCCGCTCTGGACAGATCAGGGTAGGGGGGGTGTCCATTGCTTCTGTTTGCGAATTTTACCAGCACAATCGTAACATTGTCTGTGCCGCCTCGCTCCAGCACCGTTCTCAGCAGAGCCTCACAGGCCGCCTGAGGTGTCGCAGACACGACCGCGGCGCCGATTTCGGCGTCGGTCAAATGCGCGGTCAGCCCATCGGTGCACAACACAAAGATGTCTCCCGGCATGATTTCCCCTTGCTGGAAATCGATGACGATTTCGTCGCTGACGCCTACCGCATGCGTGATGACATTGCGACGCGGCCAGGTGAGCGCCTCGGCTGCGCTGATCATGCCGCGGTCGAGAAGTTCCTGAACTTCGGTGTGGTCCTTCGAGATCTGCGAGATCGAGCCGTTGCGGATCAGATAGACCCGGCTGTCGCCCGCCCACAGGCATGCAAATCGCCCATCCATCGCCAACAAGGCGGCAACGGTGGAGCCGATGGTTATGCCGCGGGATTCGGAGATCCTGCGGATCTCGGCGTTGGCGCGGCTCAGCCTATCCTCGAAGCGCGCACGAAGGTCCGGGGCGGAACTGGCAATGCCGATCGTGGCCAGATGGTCGACGATGCTGGCTGAAGCAACCTCTCCTGCTTCATGCCCACCCATTCCGTCGGCCACCACCCACAGGCCGGTTCGCGGCTCGACCAAATAGTTGTCTTCATTGTGCTCGCGGACACAGCCATTGTGGCTCACGCCGAAGCTCTCAAAGGAAAGGGCGACATCGCTCAACTTGCCACCAGCGCTTCTCGAAGCGTCCTCTGCAGCGCACTCTCAGGCGCTCGCTGGCGCCACTTTGCCACAGGCTCGAATATTAAAATATCGAAATCTAGCGTTGAGCGCGTGACCCTTATGGGGAGGTCACCACTAGAAAGAGCTCAAGTGATGATTTGAGGGCGCGACAGCGCTCCGTTGCCTGGTCAACTGCGCATGCTGCGATCTCCCCGTCTGTCTCACAACATGCCGGTGCCTAAGTGTTCCAGCTCATCTCACAAACAACCAGGCAGCCGGTCAGGTACTCCGGAATGTGCGGAATGATGTCGTGTAATCTCGCCATCATCGGTGCCCCAGAAGGCCACCTGGATGCCACTGCCGAGTACCCCGGCTTCTTTCAGGATCCGAGTGAGCGGCGTGCCCACCCAGCGCGCATTGCCGACGCCGCCGTTGAAACAGGAGGGTCGGTATTAGCCAAATATCGATCCTCACCCGTGACGTCCGGATGTTCGACGAAGTTGCAGCAGTGCTCGAGATTTATAGGAGATCCGTTTCGCTGCCCGCCAAACAGGACATCAGCCAGCGCCGGCAGCGACACTCCCGTTCTCAATACTGTTCCTTGGACGAACGCTGCTCGTCGGCTCCGGCCGCGGCGGTTGCTTGCCCCGGATCGGGAAGGCATCGTTTGACAAGGCGACGGTTTGGATATGCGAACCAACCAAGCGTTCGCTGATGCCGCTCGTTGATGCAAGACAAACCTCTGATCGACTAGATTTGGCGATCTTACTTGCCCTCGGCGAGGCTCAATCCACCTCAAAACGCCTTCGGACAGCTGAATGCGGAAAGTGCCGGAAGGAAGAAAGGGCTGGGACCGGAGCCGGTCTGGATCGTATAGGCCACGTCGCGTCCGCTGACTACGAAGCGCGCCTCAACAGTGCCGTCCTTGCTGGTGATCGTCGCCTTGTCCAACAACCGCTTCAGCGACCACGGCCCTTCGAAGCTGATAACGGATTTGCGGCCCGGCATTTCCGGCATCAGTCTCAGACTGGCGGACGCCGAGGCCGCGCCGCTCGGCCAGGACATCGTGCTTGGCGTGTTACCCGCCTGGTTGCTCTGGACGATCTGGCCGTCGACGTCGAGCACCGCAGCGTCTGCATCGCCATTCAGCGAGAACGGGGTAAAGGTCAGGTTGACCGAGGGCATTGATCCGCCCGAGGGGAAAAAGGCGTTGCGGATTTCCGCAGCCAGCTGAAAGTTTTTCAGCGTCGACTTCGACAGGTCGCGCCCAAAGCGCGCATTCTGTTTCCAGCTCCAGTCCTTGCCGCTCATGTCGATCAAGGAAGCAAGGCTTTGTGCGAAGAACCGGTCCATCAGGCCGCCCGGAGAGAACAACTTGGCGAAGTCCGCCATCGCAATATCCTGGGTACCATCGCGGGCGAAGGGGTAGCGGCCGTTGACCGCCTCCTCGCACGGCTGCGTGACGGCCTGGTCGAGCATCTCGTTCAAATTCGTCAACGAAATTTCAGCCGCGTTGCCCTCAAATTCGTCTGCAGTTGCGTTGGCCATTCTGCCGAGTTGCTTGGGCAGGCGCGATGCATTGGCGCGAAGGGTGGCTACCTGCAGCTGCAGGTTGGCGTTGACACGTTCCGTCTGCGAAGCGACCTCGGTTGCCAGTTGCAGGCTCTGATGGATGTCGCGAAAATTCTGGGTCAGCGCATCGATCGGTCGGTGTCCAAAAGGACCGCTTACCAGAGCTTGGAAGGACCTGAACTGCGCTTCGATACTTGCCCCGGGGTTTTGGCTTTGAAATTTTGCAGACCCCGTACCGGCACGGCTTTGCGATTTCGAGGAGCTAATTTGAATGCCGATGCGAGCCAGGCCCTTGGCCATGTCTGCGGCGTCTTGGGACTGGCGCATAACGGTGCCGGCTTGCATCCGAGTGCCCGAGTCTTCGCCGGAGACAGGGTCGCGCGCTAGGGCTGTTTCGTCGGCAATCGCGGTAAAAAGCTGTTCGATCGGCGAGCTTGGTGAGGCAACGGCGGAAAGCGCGACATAGTGCGGCTTGTCGTTCAGCATGGCTTTGAATTTCAACGCATCGAGAATGCTGTTCCACGCGGCTGCGAACTCCTTGCCGTAGCGATCGAGAAGTTCGGGGCCGAGCTTGAGCAACTCCTGATCGATGCCGCCTTGCTCGCCGCCACCGCCCAGTACCCACTGGTCCTCGACGAGTGTCTGCGCAATGCGCGAAAGCTGTCCGAGATAAAAGTTGTTGAATCCCGCATGGGTGTAGAGACCGGGAACACGGAGCTTCGACAAATCGCCGCCATCGACGCGCTCGAACACAATCTGCGCTTCCGGGCCGCCTTTTTGCGAAACAGAAAAATCGTCCAGCGCAGCCGCGTACACCGCCGACTTGATCAATGCGGACGCACGATCGGCAAGGCTCATACGCCCGAGCGAACGCTGGGCGGCTTCCACAAGCGGCTGGTTGAGTTCGAAAACCGGATCATAGGCATCGTCCAGCGCAAGCATGGCGCGTAAGTGCTTTTCGAGCTGCGCGCGTCCTGACCGGTTGCTCTCGCCGGGATACCGGTTCTGTTCCCAATCCTGCTTCATCCAGGAGATGATCAACGCGTCATCGACCTTGGGTGCCTTGCCGCCAAGCATCAGGTAGATCTTGAGCGGTTCGTAAAGCGCGGCGGGTTCAGCCATCGTCGCCTGAACTTTCCGCTCAGCCTGAATAAGCAGACGCGAGCGCAACATTCGTTCCAGTGCTTGCCGGTAGGCCGTTGTCGATGCCGAAAGAAGCCTTTCCCGCTGGCTAAGGCCGACCGTTTCGTCGATCGGTGCGGGTAAGTCACTGGTTTCGAAACCGGCCGGCATGTTGCGCAACTGGTCGAGCGGCCCGATGGCGTTTTCAAGGTCGACATCGGTGACCGTCGTGCTTTTGAGCAGGGCGTCCGCTGTCTCGCGATATTGGCTCATCGCCTGCGTCGTGGAGGCGATCAGCGAGCGGTTGGCCATGAAGCTCATCCCGAGCGCGCCAAGGGCCGCTGCAGTGATCAAGGCTATGATGCCAAAGCCGCCATATCTGAGGGCCGCTGCCCGCCTTTCAGTGGCCCGGTCATAGGAAACCCATCCGGATTCGGCGAAAATGACATCGGTCAGGAGGTCGTGCAAAAAGAAGCTCTTGCCGGTCCCGGACAGATGGGGGCGGGAATTGTTGCCGAAACTGCGACCGATTGCGCCCAACACCTGATCGATCGGCGTTCCCTCTTGGGTCCCCGACGAGAAGTAGAGCCCACGCAAGCTGACGTTCACCTGGCTGCGGACCGGATCGAACAGGCTGGTCACGAAACCGGCAATTCGGCCCTTGAGCGCGTAAAACTGGGCCGGAAAGCCAAACATCGATATGCGCAAGGCCGGATCAGGCTCTTCCTGCAGGCGGTCAGGCATCTCGTCCGCCAAGCGGTTCGCCAGTGCATCGAATTCGGCCGGAGCCTCACCGGCCATGTTCTTGTTGCGGTCTGTGGTCTGGAATGTCGCGCCCCAGACCTTGCGCCTGCGCGGCTCCTCGAAACTGCCGAAATAATCCATGAAGCCGGCAACAAGATCGGCCTTGGTAAAAAGCAGGTACACCGGAAACTGGATTTTCAGCGTCTCGTGGATCTCCCTCAGGCGACCGCGTATTTCAACGACATGGGCGTCGAGCTGCTGGTCATCGAAGCTGATAAGATCGGCAAGGCTGATGGCCAGGATAACCCCGTTGATCGGTTGTCTGGTGCGGTATTTCTTGAGCAGCGCTAAAAACGCAAGCCAGCTCTTGGTGTCTCTTCCTGCATTAGAATCCTGGGTGGTGTAGCGTCCCGCCGTGTCAATCAGCACGGCCTCTTCGGTAAACCACCACTCGCAGGAGCGGGTGCCGCCAACCCCGGCCACCGGCTGGGCGTCTCCTGAACCGGCAAGCGGAAAGTTCAGACCCGAATTGACCAGTGCGGTCGTCTTGCCGGCGCCCGGCGGGCCAATGACGATGTACCAGGGAACCTCGTAGAGGAAATTGCACTTCCGGCTTGAGCGCTTGAGTGCTGCGATGGCCTCACTCATGCGCGCCTCGAGCACCGGTGAGTCGTCATTGCTCCCGTCGTTGCGGGCAACGACGGTCTCGAGCGCTTTTTGCGCCTTTCTCACCTTCCAGACGCGCACTCCGTAACCGAGGGCCGCGGTCGCTACGATCGTGCCGATGATTGTCGCGCGCAACCAGACCGGTCCCAGCGGCCGGATATCGGCGAAGCGGATCAAAGGTCCAGCAAACCAGATCGCTGCCGCAAAACCGGCCAACGCGGCCGTGCTGAATATCCGCGGCAGCCAACGCATCATTGGCGCTTCCCACCGGCGGTCTTCACAGCGTTTCCTCCTTGGGGATCATCACGTCGACACGGCGGTTCTTGGCGCGGCCCTCGGACGTCGCATTGTCGGCAATTGGCTCATCTGCGCCCTTGCCATCGGCGGTCACTCGCGAGGGATCGCTAAGTTTCGCGGCGATCATTGTTTCAACAGCCTTCGCCCGGGCGACCGAAAGGTCAAAGTTGGATTTGAACGCGCTCGATTTCCGTGGTTTCACATTGTCCGTGTGGCCAACGATCCTGATTGGCCCCGGCTCGTGCTCAAGGGCTGCGGCAATCTGTGCGGCCAGTGACTGAGACTCAGGCTTCATTTCGGTCTTGCCAGGCTGAAACAACAATTGATTGTTGATCTCCACTACGATGAAGTCGCCTTTTGTGCCGATGGTCATCCCGCCGCGCTCGACTTGCGTGGACAGTGCCGAGCGGATGCGGTCGATCTGCTCGGTTGCGGCAGGCGAGGCAACTGTCACCGGTTCGGCAAGTGGGGGTACCACACTGGCGCGCTCGATCGTCACAGGCGTCGAGGGATTGAGTGCCAGCAACTGTCTGGCTGCAGCATCGCCTTCATCGGTCACGAACGCCCGCAACGTGAAGAACGCGGCCGTCAGCAGGGCTGATGCCGCGGCGCCAACACCCCAGAGCGGCAGGCCGGTCGAAGACGGCACCATCGTCGCCGCCATGCTTTGCCAGCGGGGGGAGATGTCCTCTCCGGCGCGGGCCCTGAAGTAGCGAAGCGTCTCGTAGACGTCGCGCCGCACACGTTCCAGACTGGTATCGTCGCGCGCCAGATCCCGATACTGGCCCTCAAATCCCACGGACAGGCAGACGTGCATCAGCTCCAGCAGGTCTAAGTGTGGCTCCGGATTGGCCAGCACCTTGTTCAGCGCTTCGAAAAAGCCGGCGCCCGTGGCTTCAACGTGAAAGAACCGCGACAACATACTGTGCTGTGCCCAGGTGTCCTTGCCGGTCCAGGGCAGGTTGCCAACAAGATCGTCGGCGGTTTCGCAAAGGGCGAACTTCGCGATCCGCGCATCCTCTTCGGCAACGCCCGACTTCTCCGGCGTCCGGTCGAACCTCTCGATCGCTTCGGCGATATGCTCGGCCAATGGCGCCGCCTGTCTTTCAACCGGCAAGAGCCTGAGATGCCCGAACAGGACGAGCAATGGTGCTGACGCAGCGAGGATCGGATTTGCCGTCGAATATTTGACCGTGTCTGCGGCTTCGAGCAGCACCTCCTGCTGAATGATCGGCCTTGACTCGGCTGCCCCGGCTTTGGCCGCTGCACCTGACGATGCTCCCTGATAAAGAATGGTTCCTGATGTCCAGTCCGGCGGCATATGCCGACCTATGTCAGGTTCGAAAACTGTCGATTCCTTGACGTCCGAGGGTCCGGCAGTCTTCGCAATCGGTTCGTTTGCGGCTGGTTTTGCATTCTGCCCGCGCCGTGGGCGGATGACGGTCTTGCCCACCGGGCCGAAAGGATCGTCCTTCGAGCTCATCGCCGATGTGCCGCTGCCATGCGGTGCCCGCGTTCGCGTGCGAGAGGCGCCAGATCTTTCCTGGTCGGATAGCGCAGGCAAGTATCATACCGGCACGGTCGCGGTCCGGAGCTACAAGAAACTATGGCGCCGCAATATGACATCTGCCGCAGACCCCAGGTCAATCAGGCTTACCCGCTTGGCGAACTTGTCGTATGTGATCGTAATCGCAGATGTTCTCGATTGGAACATGACGCGGCGCGCCGATGCGTTTTTCTTTGTCAGCTAAAGCGCCACAGTCTGTTGCGCCGGGCTATTTTTGCTCAGCTTTTGCATACGCCTCGCTAAAATAGGCCAAGAATATATCCAGCATGCCGTTTTCGTGTGCTTCCTCCATGCTCCTCCACGTCCCGACAAAAGCGTCCCATGCTTGGGCCTTCTTCGAGGAAAAAGATGTCGGCGGGAGCTTTTTGCCGATCGCTTCCGGCGAAAGGTCGTCAAGCAGTCGCGACAGCGCAGCTTGCATGGCGGCATAGGTGGCAAATTCGTGCGCCTTGAGATCGCGGAATGCGTCTTCAACGCTGTGCCTGGCATCGAGATAGCCGGCCCTACGCCGTGCGAACATGATTTCGAGGATGTCGTCGATTCCCGGCACGAACTTAAGCGGGTTGTTGTCGGCGGAGCTTATCATTGTCCGGTGCGTGCTCTTGGCCAGCGTTTTGGCGGCCGCACGTGCCTTCAGCAGCATGGCCAGTTGCTCGACCACCACCCGCAGGACCGAGCCAATTTCGGCCGCGACTTCATGCGGGTCCCGCGACTGCAGCAGTTCCGGGGAAATACCCGCTCCAATCGCGATTTCCCGCAGCACCTCGTCTCTCGTCGAAAGGACCGAGGCGGGCAGCGACGGTGCTTGTTGCTCGGGCCATGGCTGTGCCGAATTCAAGAAAGGCTCGCCTCCAGAGCCAAGCAGTCGATCGGCCGCGACGGGCATGTGTCGTTGTGTCGAACCTTCGTCGCCTTGCGGATGGGTCGGCGAGGCGCGCTCGTCAATCGATACAAAGATGACGTAGCGGCCGACCAGGAGCCTGTCGCCGTGCGCCAGCCGGTGCGGACCGGTGATGCGTTGGCTCGACCCGTTGATGAAAGTGCCATTGCGCGAGATGTCATGCAGCCAAAACGCGCCTGCCTCGTATCGAATCTGGCAATGCCGGCCGGAAATGAACTTGTCCGGGTCGGGTAAGATCCAGTCGCAATTTTCGCGACCGATTTTGAAGGTGCGATCACGCGATCTGTAGCCGGGGGATACGCCAGCGGGCAGGGCATCGACATTGCTGATCTGCAGACTGATTAACATGCACAATCGCCTGTGTGATCGCTGGCGGCCTTCTCGGCACGATACTCCATGTTTTTAACGTGGCTAATCCAATTTCGCATCACATTGGCGCAAGGCAGCGGGCGAACTCTGGATCTTGCTGATTCGCCCAGCTCTGCTGGCATGCCTCTTTGGCCCGCGCAACAACATGTGGTACGCTCAACACGGACCAGCAAAGAGAATTGTTGTGAGCTTTCAGTTCCTGAACCTGTCGTCGTTAGTATAGCAGGACAGTATAGCAGGACCTTCAAATCCACTGACTACCGGGTCCAGGAGGGGCACGACCAATGCCAAATGAACGTGCCACGGTTGTGGAGACGCCGATTGGCGCCGAGCTGTTGACCTTCACGCACCTTGTCGGGCGCGATGAGATAAGCCGTTGTTTTGGCTACACGGTTGGGTTCGTAAGTACCGACCACGACATCGATCCGCTGAAGATGCTGGGTGGGGCCGTCTCGATCGAAGGTGAATCCGATCCAAAACGTTGGTTCAGCGGCCTGGTGTCCGAGTTTAGACTTACCCGGATCGAGGACCAGCTGGCCTACTACGAAACGGTCGTCAGACCATGGCTCTGGTTTCTCGGCAATACGACCGACTGCCGCATTTTCCAGAACATGAGCGTCATCGAAATCGTCGAGGAGGTTTTCTCGAAATACAGCACGGCAAAATTCGAGAAACGCCTGCAAGGTTCCTATCCGCCGCGCGAATATTGCGTGCAATATGATGAGACCGATCTGGACTTCGTGCAGCGGCTGCTCGAGCACGAGGGCATTTTGTATTTCTTCGAGCATGGCGAGGGCAAGCACACGCTTGTGCTCGCCGATGCGATGAGCAAGCTGAAGCCGGCGCCGGGCTATGAAAAAGTGCCTTACCACTTCGAGGGGCAGGGCTCCCGGCGCGATGTCGAATACATCACCGAATGGATCCCGGGCAGCTCGGTGCGGCCGGGCGCCTATGTCCATACCGACTATGATTTCAAGAAACCGGGTGCCGACCTGATGGCCAAATCGGCCCAGCCGTTCAGTCACAAGCTGGCTGCGGGCGAGAATTACCGTCAGCCCGGCGCCCATCTGGAAGTGGGCCGCGGCGATAGCCTGGCGGCGATCCGGCGCGAGGAAATCCAGGCGGTGCACCAGCGCGTCGCCGCGGTCGGAACCCTGCGCGGCCTCTATTCCGGCTGCACGTTCAAGCTGGATGGCTTTCCGCGCGAGGACCAGAACCAGGAGTATCTGGTGGTCAGCGCTGAATACAGGCTGTTCGACCCGGGCTACAGAGCCCATGCGGATGTCGACAGCGAGAACTTCAAGGTGATCCTTGGTGTGGCACCTACGGCTTTGCCCTATCGTCCGCCGCGGGTCACGACACGACCGATCATGCGCGGGCCGCAGACGGCGACCGTGGTCGGACCTTCCGGCGAGGAAATATTCACCGACAAATATGCACGGGTGAAGGTCCAGTTTCACTGGGACCGTCTGGGCAAGAAGGACCAGAACAGCTCCTGCTTCGTGCGGGTCTCGCAGACATGGGCCGGCAGCGGCTGGGGGTTCATCCAAATACCGCGTATCGGTCAGGAGGTGATCGTCGATTTCATCGAAGGCGACCCGGATCTGCCGATCATCACCGGCCGCGTCTACAATGCCTCCCAAATGCCGCCCTACGGACTGCCGGGCAGCGCTACGCAATCGGGCTGGAAGTCGGACTCCTCGAAAGGCGGCGGTGGCTACAACGAGCTGATGTTCGAGGACAAGGCCGGCTCCGAGCTGGTCAATTTCCAGTCTCAGAAGGACCATAACCTTCTGATCAAGAATGACCGCACCAAGCTGGTGCAGCACGACCAGTCCGACCGCATCGACCACGACGCCAAGCACTCCGTCGGCCACAACCTTGATGAGGACGTCGGCAACAACAAGACGGTCAAGATCGGCGTCGACCAGACGACGAATATCGGCTCCAACGATACGGAAACGGTGGGGTCAAACCGCTCGTTGAAGGTAGGGTCCAACGAGACCATCAGCATCGGCTCAAACTCGACCGAGACCATCGGCGCCAATCACGCGCAGACCGTGGCCATAGCCCAGGCGATCACCGTGGGGGCAGCGCGCGTGGACAGCGTCGGCGCGACCGAGACTCGCACGGTAGGATCCGCGCAGACCAACACGATCGGGTCAAAACGCTCTGTCACCGTAGGTGCCGCTCAGAGCCATCAGATAGGTGCCGACGACAGCTGGAACATCGCGTCAAATCAGGACGTGACGATCGGCGGCACCCAGAAGTTTAGTATCGCCAAAGATCAGAATAGCCAGATTGGCGCGGGGAGGCGCACGGAAATTGCCAAGGACGACGGCACCAAGGTCGGTGGCGCCTTCCAGTTGGAGATAGCCAAGGCCAGCATGGTACAGATCGGCGAGGACGGCAAAATCACCGTCGCCAAGACATTCCTGATCGAAGCAGGCGACGCTATCGCCCTGAAATGCGGTTCATCGTCCATTACGATGAAGAAGGACGGCACCATCACCATAGAAGGCAAGGACATCATGATAAAGGGGTCCGGCACGATCAATGTGAAGGCGTCTAGCGACATCACCATGAAGGGCAGCAAGATAAATCAGAACTAGGGATTCCGGCATGACCGAGGTTCAAGAACGCATAGAAGGTGTGGTGATCGGCCTGTTTCTCGGCTTCAATTCTGATTCGCCATTGGTCGTGTTTCCCGGCAATCCAGGTGATGCGGCGGTTCCCGCACGCAGCCTGACTGAACTCACCTCGGCGATGATCGGGGCGGAAGTCGCATTGCTCTTCCAAGAGGGTGACCCGGCGCGGCCCTTGATCGTGGGTCGAATCGTCGAACCTGCCCGCAAATCTCCGACGCCGCAGGTCATTCGCGATGGTGAGCTGGTGACCATAGTCGGCGACGAGCGGATCGAGCTTCGCTGTGGCAAGGCAACGATTATCATGGAAAAGGATGGCCACATCACCATCCGCGGCACCTATGTGACGAGCCATGCCAGCGCCACGAACAGGGTCCGTGGCGGGTCAGTGAATCTGAACTGATGCCAAAGATCGTCTTGCGCGAGATCGTTCGCCAGCATGCCGAAATGGCAGCGTTTCTATGGACGGTCTACGACCATCATCTGCTGTATCCGGACGAGAATCCTGACATGGACGAGGAGCGGCTGGCGCGTCTTGTGGAACGGCTTGACTCGCATCTAGACGGTCTGCGTATCGCAGGAGAGGTCGGGCAGGAGATCGCTGAAACGCTCTATGCCGAGTATCCCGAAGCGGGCGAGTTGTTTGTTTTGCGCATGCTAATCAAGGGCGCACCATCGAGGATCGCGGAACTCGACCTGCCCAAGGTGAGGGCGTATCTGTCGAGCAATGGCGGCCAGAAGTAGACGAACACGACGTTCAGGCCGTCACTCCAGTCGGAATCCATTGTCATAGACAAGCGTCAGCTTCTTCCACGTTTTGCCATCGAAGCGCCAGGCAGCGTCGATGCCGGCGACATAGAGATAGTCGCCATCGCTGCGCAGGTCCGAACCGATGCCGGTATCCTCGAAGGGCTGTAGCGCGTCCCCCGCTTCCACGCTTACGCCCACCTCGTCGCCCCAATAGGCGCGGCCCTTGAAACTACGCACGGCAAAAAAGGCATGTTCGGGCGCCTGAAGCTCCGTCGCTTCCTCGTTGGCCACTCGGAGGCAGGCGCCGCCGTCTCCGGCAAGTCGGATCGTGCCATCGGGAGCGACGTCGATGCCGCGGAACTGGTCGTGGCGATGAAGTTCCACCGCTAGCCAGCCCGAATCCGCCAACCGGTGAAGGCTGCCCTGGTTGCCGCAGGCGAACCGGCCGTGCTGAGGTGAGCCGTGAACGTCGAAATATTGTGTCGGGACAATGGGTGGTATGGGACGCCACGCAGCCCCTCGGAACCTGAGAGCCACCCCTTTGCTTCCGACGGCAATGGGCCCATCCGGGTCCTTCGCCCAGATACGCCGGAGGCTGATCTCCGAGATCTTTTCGCTCGACCAGTTCGCGCCTGCAAAACGCCAAACCCGGGTGGTTGCCTCGAGAGCAAGGAGTTCGTCCGACGGCGTCGCGGAAAGAGACATCAGCCACGCATCCGACAGAAGTATTCGCTTGGCGGTAGCCGGGTTAAAATCATCGACAACGAAGACGACCGACACGGTATTCACAAAGTCGGGATCACTGACCAGGAAGAGGATTGCGGCGCGGCCGTCGCGCATCGGCGCGACCTGTATGCATTGGTATGCCGTGTCGCTATCCTGTGCAAAAATGTCCAGCAGTTCACGGTCCATTCTCATCTTTGAACCCCTTCAAGTGCCGGCGCGTCGCTTGCACCCGACCGTCGGGCGTTGCTTCATCGCCTTCTCAACCTGTCGTGCAGATACGGTTAGTTTTTTGAGCTTTTTCTTTGCTCCAGCCACTCGCTCTTCTTCCGCGTAGGCGCGCGTGCAAGTCGTGTGGCACACCTGCTTGTCCTTTACGTCTTGCTCACTCTTGTTCATGCTCTTCTTCAAATAGTTCATATTTGCGACTTCAAGGCATTCTGTCGCGAGTGCGACCTGCGCTGGCGGGATGTCTAGGTTGTCGACGGTTGCGGCAACGCAAGTGTTCACGAAGTCGCCCAGCTTTCCCTCCGGGTTGTTGGCGATCCAGTTTCTTGCCTCAGCCGATTTGTAATAGTGGGGCGTGTTGGTCGTCCTGCCTAGAACGGAACGTCCCTCAACGCCTGCCGAACGCGCTGTTGCGCCTTCGCCAGCGACCCATTTCGCCTTCATGCAGATGCATGGTGCCTCCCTGTCGTCGTATTTCTCGCAGCATTTCAGCACGAGGTCGCGCACGCCGCCCGCTGTAAAGAACTGAACCTCGACCGTGTGTTCCTTCTGCTCGCCCGGATCGCATTTCAGCTTGTTGTATGGCTTGATGCCGAGGAACGCGCATCTGGGATCGGATTCGTCGAGGATGCCGACCTTGGGCAAGGGAGGGCCACCGGCAATGGGCGACGCGTGGTCGTTCGACGAAATGTCGGAGAAACGGCTGATCGGCTCGCCATCCATGAACACGTTGCCGGACCAGGCGTGGGCGTACTCCTTGCCCGTGTTCACAGACGTAATGACGTTCTTTTTCGGCGCGCAACCCGCTTCGTTGCCGGTGCATTTGGTGTAGTAGGACTTGTTCTTCTGGGTAACCGTCTTGCCGCCGATCTTGACGGTGCTGGTGCCGTTATCGGTGTCGCTATCGGAGCCGAAGGTCGGGTAGGGCACCGGCACGCCCGGTGGTGTCGCTGGTGTCTGTGGCGGCGTGAAACAGACATAGGGGAACGCCGCTATGACCTGGTTTGCCTGTGCTTTGCAGGCAATCTCCAGCCCGTTGGCGAAGACAGTCATGCTGCGTTCCTCGAGCCGAACAGGGCGGCGCCGCAAGCTCCAGCGTCCGAAGAAGCTTCAATGAGGACTGGATTGCCGGCAGCGTAGCCTTTTCGAGCGGCGGTCCAGGCCATACCAACCATCAACGGCACAACGGCAGCTCCAATGTTGCCAAGAGATTCAGCTGGTGACCAAAGATCCTGAAATTCGTGCCGGCCACGCAGTAGGCGTAGCGTCACGAGCGCGGCCTGCTTGAACCAGTATTGCTCGCCGACGAGATCGGAGATGCGATAGCCGAGCCGGCTCATCTCGATGCCCGTTTCACGAAAGGCCGCGTCATAGGCTGATGTCATGCCGTACGCGCGCAGGGGCAGATCCTCCTTGTTGTAGATCGATGCCGCTTCGCGCGCGAGGCCAAGTCCGAAAAGCTGAAAGGCCCCGCCGTTCGAGCGTGTGCACAACACGGCCCCGGCTGCCTCTCCTGGGATAAAACCGTCGGAATTGTCGGCCGTCAGCAGGCGGCCTCCCATGAGATAGTGGGAGATCGTCGGCGCGGTCAGGTAGCTGTCCACGCCGGCGATCATCACATAGGACACCTCACCGGAAGCCAGCAGCCGCCGGGCATGGTCGAAGGCGGCGTGTCCAGACGGACGTCCATGCGCCACGATACGGGAGTGGTCGTGGGGGGCGAGTTGGATGATGTCGCCGATCCGCCGCAACAAGGCCGAATTGTCGCGCACCGGTCGGCCGGGCCGGTCTTCTTCCGGCAGGCAAAGAATGAGCGCGGTTTGGCCACGTGCCTGTGGCACTGCTTCGAAGGCCTCGGAGATCGCACCGGCAGCAAGATGAGCCATACGTTTCTCGCCAATCCAGTTGCGCGGAAGCGGCACCGGCGCGCCGGTCAAACGAGCCTCTGGCGACTGGTGAAAATGCGTCTCCTGAAAACCATTCAACCGCGCCCGCATCGCGGCACAACTTGACGGCCCGTCGAGGCCAACGGCCGTCACCATGCCTATTGAAACGATATCGAGGCTGGCACTCATGCCGCCTCCGCGCCGTCGTCTTCGTGCAACGGAGTATCGAACTTGCGGATGTAGCGTTTGCCGGTCGCTCGAGCCAACAACATGCCGGGCGTAGGCAACCCTATCCAGCATTCGGAAAAATCAAGGATCGTGCGCTGCAGCCGCTGGGACAGACGCCAGACCAGCGAGAACTTCCGGCGCTCCGGATCAAACAGGATTGTGTCGGCCAGAACCAGCGTGTCGACCACCTTAGCTCCGTCCTTGAACAGCGCCATGGGCAGTGCCGTGTTCGGCAAGCGGAAACTCATGCGCCCCTCCGGCGTCAGGTTCACCAGTTGCACCTCTTCGCCGCCGCGCGGGCGGTCTATTTGCTGGTCTGGTGGCGCCATCTGGAAGTAGCGCTCGTCGAAGTCCGGCGGCAGGAACGGAAAGATGTTCTTGGTCCAGTTGTCGTCGTAGGTGCCGCCATACTCGATGCGCCCGGGCCAGCCGCGCCCCATCGGTCCAAAGCTCATGGGCGTGTAGTCGCCGAAAGGCGAACGGATTTCCTCGCCGACTTTTTGTGTGTTGGGTAGCCGCAAACCCGGAATGAAGCGCTGGTTCTTTGTGCGTGACCAGCCGGTGCCGACCGGGTTGGTGGAATAGACCCCCGGCAATTTGTCATCGGGGTCGACCTTGTCGACGCCGCCCCAGGCATTGTCATAGCTGATCGGCAGTTTCAGGAACGGCTGCGGTGAGGTCGCGGTGAAGACCGGACCAATCGCGCGCCATTCGCGATTGCCCAGCACCTCGAAGAGTTTCGACCAGTTGCCGATCTTGATGCCGACAGGCACACGCTCGGCCGGCCGGCCGCCAGGCGCGTAGGCACAGCCATTGGCAATCACGTCGCAGCGAGGTTTGCGGAACGCAAAATCGGTTTCCCAGAGTGTGGCGGAATAACCCGGTTTGCCAGTTTGGGTGTCGGCGAAAACCAGAGGAACTTGTTCCGCCGATTTGCGCACGTCTCCGCCAGGTGTCTCCGGAAAATCGAAGGTCCCCTTCACCACGACGACGAGCCAATCGTGCCCTCCAACATCCGTTGCTGCCGTGAACTGGTGCGGGTAGCCCATCTGGTTCCAGATCTGCATCACCTGGTCTCCCAATTAGCGGCAAAGATTTGCTCCAGAGTCGCTTGCGGTGACAGTGGATCAATGTCGAAAATGTCCGAACCGGCTGTCCACATCACCATATCGCTGATGAGCTCGTCGCCCGGCTCGACAGGCGGCACCGGCAGTCCGGCCAAAGCGGCGTCCAGTTCGTCGGGCGTCAGTTCGCCGCGTTGGGCAGCGATGGCTGTTCGTTCGATCCCGGAAAACCAGGCTTCGGCGTGAGCCAGCTGAACGGGAGCCTCGGAAAGCTGCGCGACGACGCTCAACGGGAATTGCCTGCCAACTCTGTCGGCGCTCTGCACGATGACGCCTGCCGATGCGCCGAGAAAATCCGGACCGCTCAGGAACCGCAGCGCCGTGCCGCGCGGCCAGGGTTCCCAGCCGATGAGCGGGACGACATGCTGCGCAAGCCAGCGGTCCCAGGGACGAACAAAATCCCCCGGCAGCCGCCGCGTCACAAAATCGCCGGTCGCGGGCATCTTGCCGTAAAAGCCGGGCAGGATCAGATCTGCGGCGGACATGAAAATTTCTTGAACATTTGCAGGTTGTAAGGGTTTTCGACGCTGGCGGCCTTGAGTTGGAAATCGGCGTACATGCCTTTGGTGCCCAGGCGCAGGCTGTAGACGTCCGACAGCGAGGTGCCGGTGAAGCGACCGCTGCGCAACATTCTCAGCCACGCCCAGCTGCCGGTCTCGTTGAGCAAGATTTCGGGCGAGCCATCGATCGGCTGGAAGGCAAGCGAGATGACCCCTGTGCCGTCCTTGCCGGGCCATGTCATCGGCTGCGGCCTCGTTGCATTGTTATAGTAGACGAGGTTCTGGCCATCGAGGTTGAGCGTCACGCGCGCAACATTGGGCGACAGGTCCTTCGGTTCGAGCGTGAAGCTCATCAGCGGGCCTGTACCGCCGGGAAAGAGATCATCGCGGATCCGTCTTGCCTGTTCGAACGCGGCCAGTGCCGAAGGATCGAGGCCGAAATCGGCGCGCCATTTCCATGGCTGCGCCGACGTGTCGACATAGCTGATCAGGTGGTCGTTTATGAAGTTGTCGATCAGCCCTGCCGGTCCGAACAGGCGGGCGAAGTCGCGAACATTGACGTCTACGGCGCTGTCAGGGCTGAAAGGATAGCGGTTGTTGAGTGCTGCCTGGCAGAACGGCAGGATGTCGGCTCGCCAGATCGCGTTGAGCTCCGAGGTGACCGCCTTCTGCGTCAGCCCGCTGGTATCGCCGGCAATGCCGCCCAACCAATCGTCGATCGGGTCGGGCAGGATCTGCGCCTGCCTGGCAACCGCTCCAGTCAGTTCTGCGAGGCCGCCCTGCTTCTTGATGGCGTCCTGAGGATCGGGATTGGCCGTTACCGTCTGCAGCACGTTGGACAGTGCGGTGAGCGCGACAATGGCGGCGTCGAGCGCCGGCGGCTGGCCCTCGACCTCGGCGATGGCACCCTTGAGCGGCTTGAAATGCTCGGCCACCAGACTGCCGGTAAGATCCACTTCGTCGGCGGAGCCCGCACGCGGCAAAAGCTTTGCTCCGGTTTTTACGATCTTGCCAAGCTTGCCCAGCTTGCCAAGCAGTTTCGAGCCACCTGCCGCCGCCTTGTCGTTTGCCGGCGCTTCATCGGATCGCGTAAGCTCGGTCTCCTGGACCACCGCGGTGACCAGGCGCTTCAGCGCGGAGTCGGCGCTTGAAAGATCCTTGAGGTTTTCACTGGCGACGTTTAGGTCGGTCAGTGGCGCAAGCCTCATGTCGCGCAGGAAGCTGTCCCATTGCGCGATATAGTCGTCGTAATAAAGTTTCAGAATATCCTCTGACAGCGCCGACACCGAGGTTTCGGAATTCTCCGAGCAACCGCCGGCGAACACCGCCCGGTCGAGTGCTGCCTGGGCGGCGACATCCTCGACCCGGTCGAGAATGGCGTCATGGAAGCCGGCATAGGTGAACGCTCCCGAAATGCCGACCCGCAGCGTCTTGTCCGAACGCCGCGCAAAGACCTTGGCGCCGTTTGGGCCGGCGAAGTTTGCAGGGATCCATTCCTTGAGCGCAGCCACCGCCGGGTCGGCCAGCAACTGCTTGTAGGCACGCGCCGGCAAGGAAATCGTGCAGACGGTTTTCAGTGCCTCTGCAACCAGTGCCTGGTCCGGGGTGATATAACTGGCGTCAACCGCCATGCGACGGATCGCGGCAAGCTGGTGCTCTTCCGCGTCAGCTGTCGGGAAGGGGGCCGCTGCCGCGAATTCGGGCAGACTATTTACCCACCAGTTCTGGGCGAAATCCGGATCCATCTGGGAGAGGCCGGTCATCATGCGATAGGTCTTCAGCGCGCCAAGCATGAAGTCCGGATCGCGGATCTGCCGCCACATCGTCGCCTCGAGCAGCGCCACCATGTGCGGCTCGAGAACGTTACGCAAAGCATGGTCGTAAGTGTCGGTCTGTGCCCGCACCAGTTCCGCCGAGGCTGATGGCCCCAGCAAATCCTGTGCTGCGCCAGGAGGCGGGGTGCGGGCATTTGCGACCTCTTCCATTGCACCGAGGGCGATATCGATCGCAGGCTGTTCTACCGATGCCGGGTTTGCCGCGGCCGAGGTCAATGGCGTTTGCAGCGCCTCGAACTGGCTTGCCTGGGCCGTGATCGCGTTGCGGTTGTCGTAATAGGACCAGGTGAACAGCCCGCTGACCAGCAGGGCGGCTGCGGCACATGCGGCAGCCGCGCCACGCCAGACCCAGGCGCGGCGGCGTTGCGCCAGCGGATCGAAGGTGCCGAGGCCGGCTTCCTTGAAGATGACTTCGGTAAGCAGATTCTTTAGGAAGAAGCTGCGTTTTTCGACACGCAGCGCGGCCAACGCCCGGCGCGGCGGAAGGCCGAAGGAGGCAGATAGCGCTGCGGTCAACCGGTCGATCGGCGCCCCTTCCTGGGTCGCCGATGTCAGATAAAGGCCACGCAGCCAGGGGGCCTCCTCATACCGGCTTTCCCCGAACATCGCCTCGACCAGTACCTGGATCGGCTCGGACAGGCTGGCGAGTTGGGCGGGAAACCTGAAGATTTCGGCGCGGGCGGCAAGCTTGTCCTCATCCTCCAGCCGGGGCACCAGCCGCCGCTCGAGCTCGGTTGCTAACGTCGCGATTTCCCGCTCGATGGTCCTTGCATCGACATGCGCGTCGAGTGCAAACGTGGTCCCCCAGACCTGCTCGCGCGCAGCCGTCGACAAACCGCCGAAGAAAGCCTCAAATCCCTTGATCAGGTCGGCTTTGGTCAGCATCAGATAGACCGGAAGGCGGATCTCGAGGCGATCGTTGAGCTCGGCCAGCCGACGGCGGATCTTGCGGCCATGCGCCTTGATGGCGTCGTCGCCCTCCGAAAGCACATCGATCGAAAGCGCGACGATCACACCGTTGAGCGCGCGACGGCCCCGGTGCTTCTTCAAAAGGTCGAGGAAGCCCAGCCACTCCACCGCGTCGACGTCGGGTTGGCTCTCCTGTTGGACATAGCGGCCTGCAGTGTCGATCAGAACCGCGCTCTCCGAAAAGAACCAGTCGCAATTGCGCGTGCCGCCGACCCCTTGCAGGTCGTCGGTCAGGTCGATCGGAAAGTTCAACCCCGACTGCCGCAAGGCTGTGGTCTTGCCGGTGGCCGGCGGCCCGACGATAACGTACCACGGCATCTCGCGCAGGAACTTGCGACCGCCCAGTTTGCGGCGCTTCAACTCGGCCATGACCTCGGCGAACTTGGCACCGACGGCAGCGACATTCTCTTCGCCGGGGCTGAGTGGCTTCTCCACCGCCGGCGCGGCGATTTCGGCGACGAACATCCGGTTGGCACGGATCGCCCGACGCTGGGCAACGATCAACCAGACCAGCCAGAAGATGACCAGCAGCGCGATGATGACGATGCGCACATTGTCCGAGGCGAAAGGGTCGTAGGGTCCGACCCTGACGATCGGCCCGAATACCCAGATCACCAACGAAAGCAGCGTGATGCCAATCAGTGTCCACAGCCAGCGCGATGTCAGGACCGCCCAGAGGAAGCGCAGGATGAACATCTCACAGCCTCTTTTCGACCAGCACCTCAACGCGCCGGTTCAGGGCCCGGCCCTCGCGCGTGCCGTCGTCGGCCACTGGATCCGTGGCTGCCCGGCCCTCGGAATGGACGCGTTCCTGCGGCACTCCGTTTTGTACCAGCATGTCGGCAATGGTCTGGGCGCGAGCCTCAGACAGTCGCTGGTTGGTCGACAGCGGATTGGTTCTTTGCAGAGGAACCCCGTCCGTATGTCCGACCACAGTGATGTTGCCGATCAGGTCACGATTGGCGAGGATCACCTTGGCGATCGAGCCGATCAGCGGCTCGAATCCTTCCGTCAGTGTTGGCCGCGACGACTGGAACAGTTCGGGGTTGGATGCCTGGATGACCAGCTTGGCCAGCGAAACGCTCTCCGTGCCGCTCAGAGCCGATCTGAGATTGCCCGGCGCCTCGGCCTCAAATTCGGGCAGCAGTGCAAAATCCACAGTCTCCGGCGGCGGGGCATCGACTGTTGGCGATATGCGCCTGATGTCGCCACGGGTCGGCGGCGGCAGGGCTCGGACCAGTGCTGAAAGCTCCACCGCCTGGCTGCTTAGGCCCATCGAGAGCCCGACATAGGTCGCGGTAGCGATGACCGCCACGGCCAGGGCCATTACCCAGATCGGAACGATGAAGCGCTGCGGCTCGTCGGATGCGATGACGCCCTTCCAGTTTGGTGACAGCGGGGCATTCTCGGCGTCGGAATCGCGCAGGAAACGTGCCGCGGCCACACGAACGGCATTGAGCGAGCGATCGCCCGACCGGCCGGGCACGCGATACTTGCCGCGAAAACCGAGTGCCAGGCAGTCATACTGGAGTTCGAGCAATTCGCAATCTCGGTTCGGATGACGTTCCAGTTCGTCGAGCCGTGTAAAGAACTGCGTGCCGGCGTCGACATCGCCCCGCAACATGACCACAAGCGGCTGACGCGGCCACGCGCTGGCCCCGCCCCAGGGCGTGTTCAGTGCCAGATCGTCGAGCAAAGCCGCCACAACCCAGGCTGCCTGATCGGCCCGTTCCATCGACGACCCCCCCGCCATTGCCGTGTCGCGTGCCCGAACCAGTTCTTCGAGCAGCCGGGTGCGTAACACTTCCGGATTCTCCGGTGGCAGCGCGCTCTCAAGCTCCGGCGCAAACTCGAGCAGGGGCGCGAAGGCGTTGACAAGGCCGTTCGGGTGGGTGCGCGAGCGTTTTACCGGCCCGCCCGGCAAGGATGCCGCCATCGGCCGCGGCATCGGCGTGCCGGTCAGCCTGATGCGAGTGCGTTCGCGATCCTCCGACAGTCCGAAAGGATCATCCCGGCTCATGGTTTCACCTGTTCACCGAATAGCAGTCCACCTGCGGTTCGCTCGGCAGTACACCCGAAACGCCAATGACGAAGCCTGGGGCACCGAGCAGCGATGCCCAGTGCTCGCTTTTCTGGTCGAGCTCAAGGCACAGCCGATCGCCGTCGTAAGGAATCTCGCGCGGTTGCGAATGAAGCGGTTTCAGCGGGATGCCGGGCAGGCGGGACTTCCACAGGCCCTCGAACTCATCCGCCGAGCCCACGGTCGCCTGGTTGACGAATATCTTGCGTAGCGCGTCCTCCGACAGTTCCGAACCGACCCTGATGACGATCCGGCTGGCTACCAGCAGCTTCGGATTGTCGATGCGGATTTTCCAAACATTGGTCGAATGGCGCATGACGGGCAGCGCGCGCGATTTCGGCTCGATGTAACGCAGGCTCAGGATCAGTGAGCGCAATGCATCCGCCAGCGCCGAAAACGGTGGGCCGGGCGCCATGTGATCGTAAGCCGGCAACTCGCCCAGTCGCCGCGCGCTCGAGCCGTAGGTCGCCATCGAACCGGCAAGCCCGGCCAGTTCCAGATAGAGTTCGGCCGGATGGAAAACATCCTGCGCCAGCATATGGGCCAGGCGCGGACGCGCCGCGTTGGCGAGGTTGAGCATCAACAGGTCTTCGACGCTGCGCCCTGGCCCGCCCATGACCATCTTGCCATGCGCCTCGGCGATCTGGTCAAGGCCTGTGACGACTTCCAGAAGCAATTGCCGGTACCAGGCCACTGCACCAGTAACCAGGGCCGGTGGCAGGAATGTCTCGTCCAGCGAAACGCCGCCATCGGCGCGAACCCCCTTGATGTCGGCTATCGGCAGGGCGGTATAGCCGCCGACCGATTTGCCGGGTGCAAGCAACAGCGATTGCGGTCGGGCGATTTCGATTTCTTCGGGGTCTGAACCGCCCTGGACGGCATCGCGCACCGAAACGATCCGTCCATGATAGCGCGCGCCGCTGGGTGGCGCATGCGCGGGATCGAAGCCAACGCCGCCGGCCGGCTCGAGCGGCAGGGCGACCAGCACTGGGCCGGCGCCTGTATCCGGGGTGACCGGCAGCGGACGCGGCGCGTCCATCAGATCCGGAATGGAGAAGGGGGTTCCGTCAGGGAAAATGCCTCGTGCAGACAGGATCGAGATCTGGCCGGCATCGAGCAATGCCTTATCCAGGGTCAATTGCTGAAAGCCGAACGTGTGCAGCTGGCCGGCCTGCAACGCGCCGCGCACAGTCGCCTCGAAGAAACGGTCCTGCTGCTGGAAATGCTGGGTCCGCAGAAAAAGGCCCTCGGACCACAGCACCCTGTTTGCATCGCTCATCCGGCTACTCTCTGCATCGAGCTCCCCTTGCCTTGGCCGTCAGGCGGAAATGCCGCCGCTGCCGAGTGTGACATTGATCGTAAAGTTTGATCCGGGCGAAACCGATTTGGTCGTCCGCCAGTTTCGCCCGCCAGGCTCACGGATAAGTGCAACGAAGCCCAGGGCCGTCGCATCCGGTTCAACCGTAATGGTCTTGGTCGCGGTTTTTCCAGGCGCGACGGCAATCTGGTCGGATCCGATGAGATCACCTGCCAGTGCCGAGCCGGCATCCCCCTGCAAGGCAAAGTAGTCGGCGGAATTGAACTTACCGGTGCTGCGCAGCCGCATGACCAGCACCGTCACTGGCCGGTCGCCGCCGCCTGGTCCAGGGTTCATACCGGCCGCCCCTGTCAGCTTGACCGTGATGACCGACGGTTTTGGCGGCCCGGCGCTTTGACAGGCCGTAAGCAGCCCGGTCGCACCCAAGGCAACGATAAATTCGCGTCGATCGATCATGTGTTACTCCTCCTCATATGCATCCCGAAAATCGGCGCCGATTTCGCCGAGAAAGCTCTTTTCCGCGCTCTCTGCGATTTCACGATGGCGTTTCTGATAAAGCTCCCACAGCTTGGCGCCGCGCCCGCCCGACAACAGCGTGCCGATCGCGGAACTCGATTTCAGCTCTTCTTCGATGGCTGCCGGCTCAAAACGGTCGACCATCCGCCGCAAGGCGGCCTGCACGCCGCGCCAGGCGCGTACGTGATGTTGTGCGAGGTCGCGAACCGCATCCGCGATAGCCGCTTCGCCGGCCAGAAATCCGGGGCTGCGTTCGGCGATAAGCGTCACGATAGCGTCGTCGACCGTCGGCAGAAACTTGAGTGGATTGACCTCGGAGGCTCCGACCATTGTCTGCGCAACGCGAGCATTTCCCTTTTCTTCGGCACGCTTGCGTAGCAGCTGCATCAATCCTTCCATCATAAGCCGATATTCGCGGCCGAACTTCTCCATCTCGGCGACGGCATCGCGTCCGGGAAAATCGGCTTCCGCGATGCCCATGCCGCGCAGGAATGCGGTGCGAAGCGCCATTTCGGCGTGCTGCCTCGCAGGCGGCTGGCGGGCGGGGCTGCCGGCTGGGCCTGCTCGCATTGGGGGAGGGGCATCTGCCGCTCGCACGGGCACGTCCCAGGGATTGGCCGCTTGCAGTGGTTGGGCGTCGCGCTCGCGCTGACCGGTCGAGCCCGCATCGCGTCCCGGGCTGGGGGCCGCGGCTGGCCCAAAACCGAAGTCGTCATTGAATTCCGGCAGCTTTGCCGTCGGGGGCTCCGTTGAGCCGTTGGGGAACGATCCCGAGTCGAGGCCGGATGGGTCTGTCTGGTTGGGCGCGCGGGCTGGTCCTGCGGTGCCTTTGGATACGGGTGTTGCGATCGGATCGAGGCTGAACGGGTCATCGAAAGCAGGCGAGCTGCGCTGTCTGGAATTGGCCCGTTCGAACGCACCCGGGATCGGCTGCTCGAACGGGTTCGGCAGCCCGGCTGGACGTGGCCGCTGCGGCTCTTCTTCCACGGTGGCTGAAAAGAAATCGTCACGGCCGATGCTGACCGGCGCCCGAGACGCCGGCGGGGAGCGCTCCGGAACTGGCCCTGCGGCTGCTGCTGCTGTGGCTTGGGCACTCGGCGTCTGCAGATCGACATATACGACGTAATCGCCCAGTCTCAGCCGCATGCCATTGCGAAGACGCGTCGACTTGCCGGCACCGAGCGGGCTGTCCGAGTCGTCTATGAACAATCCGCTGCTTGACGTATCAGTGACGAAATATCCGTCGCGCCCACCAGTGATCCTGCAATGGGCGCGCGAAACGAACATGTCGGGATCGTCGATCTGCCAGCCGGCGTCCGCGCTGCGGCCGATCACCAGTTCCCCCTCGTCAAGCCGGGTCTGCCGTACCGCCTGGGTGCGTGGCCCTTGCTCCAGCGTCAGCAGCAGACTCATGCCGCGACCTCCGCCCCTTCCTGCCGCCAGCCGACTAATGTCCGCAGCCGCATGTCGTCAGCATCGCCCCTTTCAGCGGGCCGCGCAAGCCACGCGGTCCGGGCGAGTTGGACGGTTCCAATACGCGGCGGCGGAACGGCATCGCGCGCCAGCACGATGCGCACATCGACGTCGAGCGATTCGCCGACCATGTCGCTAACGGCCTGCTTGAACAATTTGAGGCGCTGACCGCCCGGCAGGAACGCCTTGAACTCCTCGTAGCCCAGTGGGCCGACACGGAGCTCGATCCTGCTTTGACGGTTGAAGACACGCGGACCGATCGTTGCTCCCCGGCCGAGCGCTACGTAGGCTTTGCCTAGGCGTGTCTGGAGCGCGGCTGGTATGGTCATCCAGGCAGCGATGAACTCCCTGATCTGGACCGGCACCTTGAACGCCTCCGCCAGGAACAGCGTCAGCCGCTCGGGGCCGTCGACCTGATTGGCAAGCGAAGCTGCCTGGCGCAGCTTCACGGCGTCCAGTTCGGGATTGTGGGTGCCGGGAAGCCCTATCCCCGCCATGGCTTCGAGCATGGCGCGAACGCGCCCGCCTGCCGCGCGCTCGACCTGAACCGCCGGATGCGCATCCGCCCAAGCCCTGTAATACAGCGCGATCATCCGGTTCTGAAGAATGTTGACGAAGTCCATGAAGGTTGTGTCGCTGGTCTGCTGCGCATCGGCGCCTGTGAACCAGCGTTGCGACAGGCGATCTAGCACCCAGCGCGTCAAATGCAGGGGCATCGGACCTTCAGGTCCCATCAGACCAATGTTTGCGACCGTAACCCGGGCGGGCGCTTTGTCAGTCGCTTCGCGGAATTCTGCCAAGTCCTTGGCGGAAAAGCTGAGACGGACATGCTGCCCGAGCCGCGAGGGTTCGCGCTCCGGCGGGCCGGAATAGCCGAACAGCCCGCCTCTCCGTTCGAGTCGCCGCAACAGCTCGAAGAAGTCGAACGCATCCGACAGCTCTTCGGACCGGCCAGGCTTGTCTAGATCAGGTAGCGATTGCCGGGCGTCATCGGCCATGGCACATCCTCCTGCTTCTGCAGCAGCCATGTGCGGGTTCGCACAAAGCCGTTTATCCCGGCATGACGGGCAAAGAGCCGTGCCAGCAGGGCCGAAAGCAGCAAGGTGCTTTGCCCCGCCAGGACCGATTGATCGACATGCAATGTCACCTCCGTGCCTCGTCCGAAGCACATCGGCCCATCGATCTGCAGCCGCTCGATGACCGACCGGGAGTCGATGCGTACAATCGAGTGCACATTGCGGGCGAGGCTCGGGTCTCCCCTGTCGGCGTAAAGCTCAAGCAGCGCATGCAGCGGCTCGACGCCGCGACCTTCCTTTGCAAGGCTTAGAAAGTTGAGCGCTAGCTGCGCTACAAGCCGCCAGGCGAGATTGTCGGCTCGCGATTCACCCGCCGCGCCCGCCGGCAGCGCTGCGGGGATGGCTGGGCGAGGCGGGCGCAATGCGCCGAGAAGCCGGATCGTTTCGACCGGATCGCCGGCTTCCAGCGTCAAGGTAGGGTTGTCGTCAAGAATCGGCAGATCGCGGTTGGTGCAGAGCGCCACGATGTCGACGCGCTTCAGCGGCCGGTTCGGTGGACTTTCCGCTGGGCGTGAAATCGCCAGGAAAACGTCATCGCCCGTGTATGAAGTGCGGGTGAGGCCATCGCGCCGTTCCTCCTCCGTCGGGCGGCGTGGGCGCCGTTCGGTGGAATAAACCCAGCCGCTGCCGCGGTTCTGTCCCAAGCTGAAGAGCTCCGGGATTGTGGCGTCGCTGCCCTCGCTGTCGGCGTCCTCGACGCGGATAACCCGATAGATTTCGAAGTCCCGCGCTCGCGTGCGGTCGGCATGCAGCACCTGCCGCGTTTTGCGCGGATCGAGCTCGACGACGTTGCACTCGCGTTCGAACAGATTGATGATCGGGGTTGCGAAAAGTTCAAAATCGGCCGCCATCAGATCGGCAAGTTCAGGCGCCGGACGCCTGAAGATGAAGATGATCTCGAGCTCGGCTGTGCATCTGCGCACGATGGGCTGCAACCCCGAAACCCGAGCATAGTGAAAGCGCTCCGGTATCATGAAATGTTCGCGCAGAAGACGATATCCTTCGAAGGTCGGACGTGTACGAGGCATCAGAGCCTCGTCGTCGCTGATGCCGACCATTTCGGGTGCCGGCAACGCCGATATTGGGTTGGTCTTGCCTCCCGGTCGTGCACCAACGGCTGAGCAGGCGCCGAAAATCGCATCGAAAAGCAGCGGTGCCTTGGTGCGCGCGGCAAAGTAGAGATCAAGCCGGTCGAGCGACAGTTCGTCGAGCTTGCCTTTTCCAGTACGGGCCAGCGTGATGCGAAGCGCCGCCTCGCCATCGACACCGCCGATCCGCGTGATGCCGGCTGCCGCCAAGGCGCTGCGATCCTGAAAATACCCGACCGAGGTGATGGCTATCGGCCACAGCGTTATGTCCTGGGCAGTCGTGAACGTGCAACGCGTCGACAGGCCAGGCTGGAGGCTGGAGACCAGCCGCGTATTGCGCTTGACGACATGGCCCGCAATCATCGTCTGGACTTGCTGGCCGGGTTTGAGCACCACCATGGCCGTTGCCGGCGCCGGCGTGACAAGATCGGGATAGAGAACATCAAGGACGGCGCGCGAGAAACGCGAGCGTTCCGCATCAACCTTGAGCCGGGTCCGCGCGGCCAAGAAGGCAACACCGTCAAGCAGCCGCTCGACATAGGGGTCCGGACAGGGGACCGTATCTAGTGAAAGGTTGCGCGCCACCGCCGGATGCAGGTCGGCAAATTCTGCCGCGAGCGCACGGATATGGGTCAGTTCCTCCTCGTAATATTCTACGAAGACCCGATCCATCTCAGGCTTCCCTAAATTCGGTCCGAGCCAAGCCGTTATCGAGGTTGATCGTGGTGCGCAGGCGCATGCGTTCGGGCGTCGGCGTCATGATCAACACCGCATCTATCTCGATCTTCAGGCCCACGGTTTTGTCGCCAAGGGTTACCGTAACCTTTGTTGCACTGTCCTTGAGACGCGGCTCGAAGGTGGCAAGCACCGAGCGGATCTCGCGCGCCAGGGCCTCGCGATCAAAGTCGCGGGAGGAACGGCCCGAGAAGGAAGGCACGCCGTAATTGACGACGCTGCGACGCACCTCCGGAAAATCGGCGAGCGACGGCGGGTTGTCCGCGGCCTGTTCGCTTTCAAGGTCGGAAAGAAGCGGAACGGCCTCGAAGCGCTCGGTGTTAAACAAAGCCTCGACATCGCGCCGAACGGCTTCCTTGAGCACACGAGCCGACACAACCACGCCGCGGCTTTCGATTTCAGCGCGGTGCTGGCTCTGAAAGGCCAAGCGATGCAGACGCCGCTTCTGGTCGGCCGTCAACTCCGCGTCGGCGTCGATGAGCCGCGCACTGGCAGCAACCAGATTGTCCAGCCGCTCCGCGCCAAGCTCGTCCTGCAGTGCCTGGCGCAGTCCGTCTATCTCGGAGGTCACGCCCGGCAGATCGTTTATGAGGCGGTCCCACAGAGAGGGCTGGACCGCTTCGCGCTTTGCTCGCGAACTGCCGCTACCCAGCGACTTGTCCGCGCCGGGCCGCCGGGCCTCACTTGCCGACATAGACATCCATTTCGATTTCGTCGTTGTCGTCGTAGACGAACTTTATCTTCTTGTATGCGAAGCTGACCTCTTCCTCGATCAGGTCTTCCTCATCCTCGGCCTGCGACATGTCGTATTCCATGATCGAGGCGTCGGTGAGTGTGACGACCAGGTAATCCTTGGTCTCACCATCAATGGTCCGCCGTGCCGAAAACACGACTTCGTCCAGCGCCTTGTTCTCGAACAGCGCCTTTTTCAGGTAGGGCGAAGACTTGTCATAGTGCTTGGTGAACTTGATCATACCCAAGGACACACGACCTCGGCGCGAGAGCGAATTTGGATCATAGGGTGCGATCATCTTGTAATCGACGCCATGGATTTCGATTTCGTCTTCATGACCATCTCGAGTGCTTGGACCCTTGATATCCGGAACCTTTAGAAAGCCATCAATCTTCGTATTTGTGGGCATTGTCTTTCTCCACCGCTTTCAAAACCAAGATGTTGTTGCTGCAGATCAAGTCTTTACGGACGGAAGTTCCGAAACCAGTCGGAGCGAGGCATTGATACCCTCCAGCTGATAATGCGGGCGCAGATAGAAGCGGGCATTGTAGTAGCCGGGGCGCCCCTCCACGCTGTCCACCTGAACCTCGGCGGCGGCGAGCGGGCGCTTGGCGCGCGCCTTGTCGTCGGCAAAGGCCGGGTTGGCCAGCACATACCGGTTGATCCATTCGGTCAGCCAGATCTGCATGTCGGAGCGCTCCTTGAACGAACCGACCTTGTCGCGCGCGATCGCCTTGAGGTAGTGGGCAAAGCGCGAGACCGGGAAAAGGTAGGGAAGGTTGGCGCTCAGCCGCTCGTTGGCCTGCGCATCGGGGTCGACCAGTCGTCCCGCCCTTGTCTCGTCGTCCTGCAGCGAATGGGCGCCAATAAAGGCGGCGAGATCGGTGTTCTTTCTATGCAGGATGGGCATCAGGCCGAGCTTGGCCAGCTCCGCCTCGCGCCGGTCGTCGATGGCGACCTCCGTCGGACACTTCATCGCTATCGAGCCATCATCGGTTGGGAAGCTGTGCACTGGCAGGTTGAGGACGGTGCCGCCATTTTCGACGCCGCGGATCTGCGTGCCCCAGCCATAGAGCTTGTGGCTGCGGTTTATGTTCACGCCCATCGGGAAGGCGGCATTCATCCAAACATATTTGTTATGGTCGCCATGTACCTCCTCCTCGAAGGTGAAGCCCTTCACCGGAACGGTATCGGTGCCATACGGCAGCCGTGCCAAAACGCGAGGCATGGTCAGGCCGATGTAGCGTGCATCCTCGCTCTCGCGCAGCGACTGCCAGGAGGCATAGGCTGGGTTGGAGACGATCTGCTGCAGGTCCTGCGGGTTCGGCAATTCCTGCCAGCTGTCCATACGGAACAGGCGCGGAGAGGCGGCTGCGATAAAGGGCGTGTGCGCTGAGGCGCAGATGCCGGAGATGTTGCGCAGCAGACCGACGTCGCGCGGGTGGTTGGAAAATTCGTAGGCACCAATCACACAGCCGATCGGCTCGCCGCCAAGCATCGAATACTCGTCCGTGTAGACTTTCTTGAAGATTGGGCTCTGATCCCACATCTGGCCCTCATAATCCTCAAGCGTATCGGCCAGCTGCTCCTTGGAAATGTTCATCACCCGGATCTTCAGCTTCTGATCGGTCTCGGTATTGTTGACGAGATACCACAGGCCACGCCATGTGCCCTCCATTTCGCGCACTTCCGGCGCGTGCAGGATCTCGTTGACCTGTTCGGAAAGCATCTTGTCGATACCGGCGATCAACGACTTGATCGACTTGATCGCATTCGATGAGATGGTCGTGGTATCGGAACGCGTCTGCGCTGCAAGTGCGAGATTGCGCACCAATTGCTGCAGCTTTTCGCTGTCGTCCTTCTTGACCTTGAAATCCTTCTCGAGGAGCCCGCTGAATTCTCCGAGATCGATGGTTTCCGCCTCGGCGACGGCGGCGGTTTTTTGCTGTTCGGCCATGGTCATTCCCCTGCCTTGTCGTCCGCCAGTGCCTGGCTGGCGATCTTGCCAAGAAGCGGTTCATTGTTCAGCAGTTGCGCAATGCGCTTTTCGGCATCCACACGCCCGTCCATGAAGCCGAGAAGTTCCTCGAGCTGGCGGCGCATCTTGAGAATTTCGGCCAACTGTGGGACCTGCTCGGCAATCTTGTCCGGCGCGAAATCGCCCATCTTGGTGAAGGTAAGGTCGAGCGCCAGCTCCTCGTCCCGCTCGGCGCCTTCGGCCTGGGGCAGCGTATTCTTCACGCGGGCTTTCACGCGTGGTCCAAGTGCCTCCATGAAACGCGGGAAACGGTTAGCATCGGTCTCGACAAAGGAGCGGTCCAGTATCGACTTCGACGCTTCCTTGGTCTGCGAAGCGCCTGAAAGGTCCGCCATGACGGCCATGACAAACGGCAGCTCGATTGTCGTTGGACTGCCATAGGTTTCCACGTCATAGGCGATCTGCACCCGCGGCGCGCGATTTCGTTCGATGACCTTGGCTTTGCTTTCGGCTGGCATTGCTTGCTACCTTTCGTCCTTCTGAGCCGTCTTCTTGGTATCGGGAACGCCGGCAAGAAGTCGGAACTCCTTCAATCCCGACGGGGCGAGATCTTCCATCAGTTCAACAAAATCCATATGCACCATCCGGCGCACACGGCGGGCGAGGTGGGGAATCGGGCTCGACGGTTCGGTGCGGTCATAAAACGCGACGACGAGGTCCAGGCATTTTACCACGTCGTCGCGCGAAGAAATCCTGTCAGGGAGTCCGGTACTCGAGTCCGCGCGGCTAGCCATACTTGCCATTGCATCGGCTCCATGACGGTTTCGGGCAGGCATTACCGGTTCTGCAAGCGAAGGGGACGGCTTTGCCGAGCCATTCGCCATCGCGCCGGCAGCCGAGTTGCGCTCGAGGGTTGTCAGCAAACGCTGCAGGAACCGTTTTAATTCCGGAATGGTGGTCCCGCCGCTGCCTTCAAGGCGAGCGTTGAGGGCTGTCTCGACGGCTTCCAATGCCGCGACCGCCGCGCTCGCATTGGCGATGAGCGACTGCATTTCCTCATTGGCTTGATCCGCCTGTGCCGCGCACCCGGCACGGACCCGATTCAACAGTTGTCCGTGCGCACTGACAAGCGCTGCCTTTTCGGCCGCATTCAATCCTGACGCTGCTTCTTGCAGCATGACGCGGTCGTCGAGCGCAGCGTGTTCCAGGTCGCGTCCGCTGATCGGCCCGATCGAGCGTGGCGCAAAGAAAGTCATTTGCCGTAGGTTGGCCAGCAACCCGTCCTGACCATTTTGAAGGTCGAGCAGCGCGTTGATGCGGCGCAAGGCGGCCTCGCGAGGCGACGTGTTGGGGCGCAGCGCCGGGTGCATGGTTTCCCAATGCTGGTCGAATGTCCGCCCAATAAGCGTCAGACCCTGCGCCAAGCCGGCCAGTCCCTGCTCGTTGGCCAGTGCGCGTGTGACAATTACAATCAGGCGCAAGTCGCGGCCACGCGCGCGCAATTCCTCGGCCTTGGTGAGCACTGCTGGCCAGTCGACGGGAATGGTGCTTTGCGAGACCGGCCTGTTGTTGCCGTCATGGACAACCTTGACCTGAGGCTCCGTCAGACGCTCCAGTTCGTGAAACGCCGGATCGTTACGCAAATCCTCTCCCGACGGATTTTCACCATCGAGCGGAGCAAGCCAGAGTGCGACGTCGATCACACCGATCCCCCAGTCACCGGCCCTGAGGCCGACCTGCCCCTACGTTATCACACGGTTGCGCTTTTCCACAATTCAGCGAGTGCGGAAAAAATTAACAAAAGCTAATGCAGCCTTGTCTTGATTGTGGAATCCGAGGGGCGAGATTGCCTAGGCCTGGGCCGGAAATGTCGTGCCTGGGATGTCAGGCTCGTGATTGTTTGCAGCCGGCGATGCAGGATCTTCCACCAATGATGGGAGCCCGCATAATCGGGGATCGAAACCTTTGTTCATCCCGCACTTTGTCAAGCGGCTGCTTATGTGGCAGGTTATCCACTTGCAGAGTGCAGGAGCACGTTCGATGGAACAGCGCCGGTCATCGCAGAGTTTCAAACGCAAGGAACTGGTCGGCAAGCTCAATCCTCTAGGGTTGCGCGCCTTCAAGGCAGCGGCCGACACTGCCAAGCTGCGTGGCAATCCTTACGTCGAACTCGTCCACTTCGTTGAGCAGCTGGTGCTCTCCGACCGCTCGGATGTGCAAATGATGATCGCCGATGCGGGACTGGATGCGAGCCGACTTACGGCCGATATGACGCGCGCGGTGGACAAGCTGCCTTATGGCGCAACCTCGATCGAGGAGTTTTCCGACCATATCTTCCACGCCATCCAGGAGGCATGGAATCTGGCAACACTGGAATTCGGCGTGGAGGAGGTCCGCAGCGCACATGTTCTGCTTGCTTGCCTGAAGACACCGGTGCTGGAAGGCCTGCTGTCGAAGATCAGCGGCGAGTTCGACAAAATTGACGCCGACGCCGTCGTGGCGCGCTTCGCCGATGTCACGGAGGGCTCACTCGAAGCCGGCGCTTCTCCTGCGGTAACCGCGGCAGAGGCGCCGCGGCGGATTCCGGGCGGGGATTCGGCACTGGCCAAATATGCCACCGACCTGACTCAGCGCGCCCGCGACGGAAAGATTGATCCGGTCGTCGGCCGCGATCCGGAGATCAGGCAGATTGTCGACATACTGATGCGGCGCCGCCAGAACAACCCGATCCTGACCGGGGAGGCGGGTGTCGGCAAGACCGCAGTCGTGGAGGGTTTTGCTCTGCGCATCGCCAAAGGCGATGTGCCGCCCCCACTGCAGGGAGTGAGCGTGCGCATGCTCGACGTTGGATTGATGCAGGCAGGCGCTAGCGTAAAGGGTGAATTCGAAAAACGACTGAAGGCCGTAATCGAGGAAGTTCAATCCTCTGAAGCGCCGGTCATCCTCTTCATCGACGAAGCCCATACGCTGATCGGTGCCGGTGGTGCTGCCGGAACCGGCGACGCTGCCAATCTGCTCAAGCCGGCGCTGGCGCGCGGCGAACTTCGCACGATAGCGGCAACGACCTGGTCGGAATACAAGCAGCACATCGAGAAAGACCCGGCACTGACCCGCCGCTTCCAGGTGATAAAGATCGACGAGCCTTCGGAATCGGTTGCCATCCTTATGTTGCGCGGCGTAGCCGGCGTTCTCGAACAGCACCACGAAGTGCAGATATTGGACGAGGCGATCGACGCGGCGGTCGCCCTGTCGCATCGCTACATCCCGGCGCGGCAGTTGCCGGACAAGGCGGTCAGCCTTCTCGACACCGCCTGCGCGCGTGTCGCCGTATCGCAGCACGCCACGCCGGCCGAGGTCGAGGACATCATGCGCCGTCGTCAGGCGCTGGAGGTCGAGCGCGGCATTATCGGCCGCGAGGCTGCAATCGGCATCGAAGTGGCCGAGCGGCAGGCACGGGTCGAAGCCGGACTTGCCGAGACAGAACGCACGCTCGCAGCCGCGCAGCAGCGCTGGGAGAGCGAAAAGGCGCTGGTGGCCGAGATACTTGAATTGCGTGTCAGGCTGCGCGGCAACGGCCTGCCGCTCGATGCCGTGGAAGGGCAGGAGGCCGCCACCGAGACAGAGATTGGGGAGGTGCCGGAGACCGAACAGTCCAATGCCGGGACGAAGGCTCCGGCGGCAGGTGGTACTCCGCCTCCCGATCCGGTTGCCGATCTCGCTCGGCTGCGCGAACTGATGAGAGAACTAGCCGAGGCGCAAGGCGAAACACCGCTCATCCTACCATCGGTCGACCGCAACGCCGTAGCGGCCGTGGTTCAGGACTGGACGGGCATACCGACGGGGCGGATGCTGTCGAGTCAGACCGAGAAGGCGCTGCGGCTCGCGTCCACTCTGTCCGAGCGGGTTGTCGGACAGGATCACGCCATGGAGATGATTGCCAAGCGCGTACAGACCAGCCGCGCCGGTCTCGGCGCTCCGGAAAAGCCGGTGGGTGTGTTCCTGCTTTGCGGCCCCTCGGGCGTAGGCAAGACCGAAACCGCCTTGGCACTGGCCGAAACGCTCTACGGCGGAGAGCAGAACCTGATCTCGATCAACATGTCTGAATTCCAGGAGGCGCATACGGTCTCTACCTTGAAGGGCGCGCCGCCCGGCTATGTCGGCTACGGCAAGGGCGGAATTCTCACCGAGGCGGTGCGACGCAAGCCCTATTCGGTGATCCTGCTCGACGAAGTCGAGAAGGCGCATCCGGACGTGCACGAAATCTTCTTCCAGGTCTTTGATAAAGGGATGATGGACGACAGTGAAGGCCGACGGATCGACTTCAAGAACACGCTGATCCTTCTCACGTCGAATGTCGGCTCCGAAGTGATCATGGACCGGACGAGGAATGGCGCGGTCCGGGCAGGGCTCGACGATCTGGACACCGCGTTACGCAGCCCATTGCTGAAAGTCTTCCCTGCGGCCTTTCTCGGCCGGGTGGTGACCATCCCCTACTTTCCGCTTTCGGATTCGATGATCGAAGCGATCACCCGTCATCAATTCGCCAAGATTGCTCGCCGGCTGCGTGCGACCAACGATGCGGAGTTGGTAATCGGCGACGGTGTAATGGATCTGGTCAAGACTCGCTGCACGGAGATCGAATCCGGCGGCAGAATGATTGACGCCATCCTAACCAACACGCTTCTTCCGGAACTGAGCCGCGGCGTGCTGAACCGGTCGCTCACTGGCGAAAAGATGACGAAGGTCACGGTTGGCGCCTCAGGCCAAGGGTTTACCTATTCCTTCGAATAGGCCAGGCGAAATATGGCGGCCCCTTTCGGCCGCCTCCTGCATTGATCAGATATCCGCTAATTGATACCTGCGGCTTGCCCCGCGCAGCTCACTATCCGAGGACAATTACCACTGCATCGCCTACAGTTCTGAAATCTCTCGAGGCGAAACGATCTCACATCGTGCTGACGGAGCGGAAAGACCACCTCGATTCTCTTCAGAAGAGATTCTCGCTATTCGTGAAAACCTTGTAGTCCCGCGCGGCGGCATGTCGGCGAAGGATCGCAAGGCCGCCAGCATGGCACTCAATGTCTCAGATGACGATGAGCGTCTAATCCTCGAGACAAGCCGCTACATCGGCAAAGGCTTCGATGATTTCCGACTCGACACGCTGTTCCTGATCGCCTGGAGGGGACACTGAGTATGTCGGCCGGCTGCTTCGCGAACATGACGGAAAAAGGGATGTTCTGGTCGTGGACTATGTCGATCAGACGGGTCCGGTTTTCGCCCGGATGGCCGCAAAACGACGCGCTGGCTATCGTGCGCTCGGCTACATGATCGAGTAGCGGCGCCCCACTGTGAGCGGAGCGCCCTTGTTCGGTCACCGCGACCAGATGAGCTTGTGCTCGCCCTTTTCGCCCTCGACGAGCACAAGCTCATCTGGTCCCGCGACGCCGCTGAGTGATCACGGAGCCCCGTCCCAAAAGGCGGGGCTTCTCGATGTCAGGTACGCCACTGCATAGACGCTCTTATCAGGTGCAGCACTCTATGCTTTGACGGGTGCCTTACGCGCCTTCTTCAGCGGCGCCTTGATTGCGGTTGCGACTGTCGTCGCTGCTGCCGCGCGAGCAGCTCGTTTTGGTTTTTCTGCCGCAGTCGTTGAAGGCGTTGCCGCCTTGCGCCCCAGGCCCATTGATTTCGCCAGGGCCGAGCGGGTGGCCGCGTAGTTCGGCGCCACCATCGGATAATCCGAGGGCAGGTTCCATTTCTGGCGGTATTGGTCAGGGCTCAGATTGTAATGCGTTCCGATATGCCGCTTCAAGGATTTGAATTTCTTCCCGTCCTCCAGGCAGATAATGAAATCTGGCGAGACTGATTTCTTGATCGACACCGCCGGCTCCAGCTTGGCCGTGGCCGGAGCCACAGCTGTGCCGATCCCTTGCAAAGCGACATAGGTATCGCCGATCAGCTTCGACAACTCGCTGACCGGCAGGGGATTATTCGAAACAAAGGCGGAAACGATGTCGGCGGTAATTGATACGAGATCAGCCTGGTCGCGTTGGTCTGGAGAAACGTTCATCGAGTTTTCCTCTTGTCTAATGGGCGCGTGGACGGATGAGCTGTTTATTGCGGAATCACGCAAACAATTCGTTATTTCCGTCAACAAACCTCATTCCTTGCAAATATCAAGCCGGCACGCTTCGCATTCTGAGCTCCAGACAAGGTTGAGAGGCGCTCGATTTCGACTGCCTGCTCGATGAAGCAATGCAACGGCAGCTTATTCGGCTGACGCGAGCGGCCGACAAGCTGGACGCAATCGGCGGTGACAGCGCTGTCCTATTCCCGTGTGTACGGCACGCCCAGCATGGCCGGAGCACTGGCTCGCGAGCGACGGATCATCAGCGCCACGATCGCCGCAACATAGGGCATCATCAACATATATTGGTAAGGAATGGCGATGCCGATGCCTTGGATTTGCAATTGCAGCGCGTCGAGGAAGGAAAACACCAGCGCCGCTACCAAAATCGGGTAGGGCCGCCACAGACCGGCGATAACGATGATGATCGCCAGCCAGCCGCGTCCGTTGGTCATGTCCGGCACGAAACGCGCCGCTTGGCCGACAGACAGGAACGCGCCGGCGAAGCCTGCCATCACGCCACCGAAGACCACAGCAGCATACTGGACCGAGGCCACCTTCACCCCCTTAACATCAAGGGCCTTAGGATTGTCGCCAGCGCAACGTACGATCAGCCCATAGCGCGTCCGGAACAGAAAGAGCCATACCGGCGGCACCATTAGGAAGGCGATGTAGGTCAGCACCCGCTGGTCGAACAGGATTGGGCCGAGCACCGGGATATCGCTCAGGCCCGGTATCGGCACGTCGGCGAAGAAGGGGATGGTCGGCGTCTCGCCGTGGCCGACGAACGCGGAACGAAGCCAATAGGTGGAAAGGCCGGCGCCGAGCAGGTTGACGGCAAGCCCCGTGACGATCTGCTCCACTTTCAACGTGATCACCAGCACGGCGAACACGAGCGCCATCAGCGCGCCGGTGAACCCGGCTGCAAGGACACCCAGCCAGAGAGAGCCGCTTTCGTATGCGGCGAGATAGCCGGTGAACGCGCCCATAAGCATCATGCCTTCGAGACCCATATTGTATACGCCGCTGCGCTCGGCGACGAGCTCGCCAATTGCGGCGAGCAGGAGCGGGGTGGCGATGCGGATGGTCGCCGCCGCCACGCTGATCAGGATTGACGCTTGGAAGAGAGCGTCAAGCACGGCCGACCCTCCGTAGGCGGAAATTGCACGCCGCCCAGCCGGCTAGGTAGAACAAAAGGAGGATCGCCTGGATGGCATAGATCAGCGCTGAGGGTACGCCGGTCTTGATCTGCATGAGCGTGGCGCCGTTGAGCAGCGCGCCGAACAGCACCGCGGCGACGACGACGCCAAGCGGATGCAACTGGCCGAGGATGGCGACGATGATGCCGCTATAGCCGTAGCCTGCTATGACGCCCGCCTTCAGGCGGTAGTGCACGCCATAGACTTCCGTGATGCCTGCGAGCCCGGCAAGCGCGCCGGAAACCATAAGCACCACGAGGATCAGCCGTCGTGTATTGGTACCCTGTACGTCGAGCGCGCGCATGTTGGACCCGGCAGCCTTGATCTCGTAGCCGAGCGGTGTGCGCGTCAACAGCATGTGGACCAGGGCAGCCGCTGCGATCGCCAGCAGGAAACCGGCATGCAGTCGCGAACCGGAAAACAGCACGGGAAGCACCGAGCTCGGATCGACCTTCGGCGTCTGCTCGAAGAAGGCGCCGGCCTCGCTCCACGGGCCGCGCAGCAGCAGCAGCGAAATGACATAGACGATGATGTAGTTGAGCATAACGGTCGAAATCACCTCATCGACCGAAAAGCGGGTCTTCAGCACGCCCGCCAGGCCGGCATAGAGTGCTCCGCCGACAATGCCGCCGACTATGACCACAGGAATTTGGATGAAAGGTGAAAAGCCAATGAGGTTGTGCTGCAACCAGTAGGCAAACATGGCGCCGGCGAAGACCTGGCCTTCGGCGCCGATGTTCCAGATGCGCGCGCGGAAGGCGACGCAAGCGGCAAGTCCGGTAAAGATCAGAGGCGTGGCCTTGACCAGCGTTTCGCCGGCGGCGCGCGACGACCCAAAGCCGCCCTTCAGGAGAGCTTCGAAAGCCGCCCGTGGACTGGCGCCCGCGGCGGCAAAAAGCAGGCTGCACACCAGAACCGCCGCTGCTCCTGCCGCGGCAAGCGCAACGACGAGCGCGGTCGGCCGCCTCTCCAGTCGACGCTCGAGGCGCCATTCCACGAGGTTGAAATCGGTCATGCCGCAGCCTCGCTCTCGTGGCCCGCCATCAAGCTGCCGATTTCGTCATAGGTGGTTTTATCGGTATCGAGCACCGCAAGGATGCGGCCGCGAAACATCACGCATATGCGACGACTTAGAGCGAAAAGATCCTCAAGTTCCTCGCTCGCGAGCAGGATGGCGCAGCCTTCGTCGCGTTTGCGCCGGAGTTCGCGATGGACGAACTCGATGGCGCCGACGTCGAGCCCGCGCGTCGGCTGGTTGCACAGCAAAAGCCGGTTCGCCTTGGCGAACTCGCGGGCGAGGATGACCTTCTGCGCGTTGCCGCCCGACAACTTACGGGAGAGTGCCGACGGACCGGTTGCTGCAATGGAATAGGCGTCGATCGCCGCGCGCGCATTGGCTTCGAGCGCCGCGGCGTCGATGAACGGCCCTTTGCGCCAGCGCGCCTGCCATTGCTGGCCGAGGACGAGGTTCTCGCCGATGTCGAGGTCGGCAACGAGGCCGTCGCGGAAACGGTCGCTCGGCACGTAGCCGACGCCTTTGGCCGCTACCGTCGCCGGGGAGTTCGCTTGCAGCGCTTCGCCATCGAGGGAGATCGTGCCGCGATCGGGCGAGATGAGGCCTGCGAGGCACTCGAACAGCTCGTCCTGGCCGCTGCCGGAAACGCCGGCGATGCCGAAGATCTCGCCGCCGGCGATGTCGAAAGACGCATTGTCCAGCACCGCCCTTTGCTCGCGCAGGTATGTGAGCCCGCGCACCGAAAGCACCGTCTCGCCGGGCGCTTTCGCATCTCGCGCGCGCGCCGGTGAGGCAACGGGGCGGCCGACCATCATGGTGGTGAGCTGGTCGCGGCTGACGTCCGAGGTTGAAACTGTTCCGACCAGTCTCCCCTTGCGCAGCACGCTGACCTGGTCGGACTGCATCACTTCCGCCATTTTGTGGCTGATCAGCACGACCGACAGGCTTTCGGTGGTGAGCCGCCGGACCGTCGCAAACAGCCGGCGCGATTCTTCAGGCGTGAGCACCGCCGTCGGTTCGTCCAGGATGAGCAGCCTGGCGCCGGTGTAGAGTGCCTTGACGATCTCCAGCCATTGCTGCTCGCCGACGGAAAGATCGGCGACAGGCCGGTGCGGATCGAGCGAGATGCCGTAGGTGGAACAGATCGCCTCGATCCTTGAGAGAGCGTCGGCCCGGCCGAGCCGCCAGCCGGAGCCGGTGCCGACCGCCACATTCTCCAGCACAGTGAAGCCGGGAACGAGAACGAAATGCTGGTGCACCATGCCGATGCCGGCGCGGATGGCTTCGCCCGGCGAGCGCAGGTGGACGGTCTTGCCGTCCACCCGAATTTCGCCGGCGTCGGGCTGATAGAGCCCGTAAAGGCAGGACGACAGCGTCGACTTGCCGGCGCCATTCTCGCCCAGCAGGCAATGCAATTCGCCGGGCATCACGTCGAGCGAGACGTCGTCGTTGGCGAGAAGCGTAGCGAAACGCTTCGTCAGGTGCCGGACCGATAGGCGCGGTATTTGGCTCATCTCGGATCGGCGATCTCCCGCTTCAGTCCGATTTCGGCTCGTCCAATTTGAGCCCGATCTTCTTGTCGCCGCTCTGGATAGCTTTGGCCGTTTCAGCAGTAAGCGCCTTGACGTCGTCGGGCATCTTGGCTTCCCATGCCGGATTGAGGGCAAGGTCGCCGGAGCCTTCCTGCCAAGTGAACCACTTCGCTTCCTTCGGGGCGTCGAACTTGGCGCCAGTGGTCTTTGCCTTCCACCACTCGTCGATGATCCAGTTGATGTGCGGATCCCATTTGACGATGGTCGAGGCGATGATCGACTTCGGTGCGACCTTCGACATGTCGACATAATTGCCGAAGCAGCCGATACTGCGCTGCTCGCACACCTCGAAGGCGCCCGACATCTGGTAGATCATGTCCGCACCGGCGGCGATCTGCGCCGAGGTGGCTTCGTTCGATTTGGCCGGATCGAACCAGGACTGGATAAAGCTAATCTTCTGCTTCACCTTCGGGTTCACTTCCTTGGCACCGGCGAAGAAGGCGTTGATCTGGTCATTGGTGTCTTCGGCCGGGAAGGTGGAGACAGCGCTGACGACATTTGACTTGGTCAGTTTGCCGGCCAGCTGTCCCATCACATAGGCAGGCTCGTGCGCATGGATGAATATCCAATAAGCGTTGCCACCGAGGCCGCGATTGCCCGAACCGCTCATGACGAACATCGTGTCGGGGAACTCGTCTTTCAGCTTTTCGATCGCATCGACATAGGCGGTGTCGCCGAACAATATGTCGTATTCGCCCGTCTCCGCATAGGTGCGGAACACCTGCTCGGCATTGTCGTAGACGTTCTCGGTGTAGTTGATCTCGATGTCGAGGCCGTGCGGCTTGGCGGCGATGATCCGGTCCATGGAGCTCACGAAGGAGGATTCCCACGGTGCTTCCTTGCCGGCAGAAAGAATGCCGGCGATCCTGAGCTTTGTCGGCTCCTCGGCCTGCGCGCGGCCGCCCACCAACAATGTCGCGGCGACGAACGAAACCGCTACGAGAAATGTCTTCAGCATAGTTTCCTCCCTTTGTGTCGTGTTCCCGGCTTATGAGGCTCGTTTCAACGGATTGACTACCTTCAGGTTGACGCAATCGATCAAGCCGAGATCGGTTATCGCGAAATCGGGAATCGCGGTGATCTGCAGTACGAACATGTACATGAAGGGCCATGGCAGCGTACAGCCAAGCGCGCGTGCCGCATCGTCGAGTTCCAGTTCCTTCTTCGCCATCTCTGAAGGCTCGAGGTCCGACACGATGCCGCCGATCGGCAGCGGCAGGAACGACACGATGCGACCGCCGTCCGTCACCACCTGGCCGCCATTGTTCTCGACGATGTGGTTGATCGCCAATGCCATGTCATCGGGGTTGGTGCCGAGGCAGACAATGTTGTTGTCGTCGGGCGCCGCCGAGGTGGCGAGCGCGCCGGAGCGCAGCCCGAAGCCGGAGGCGAAGGCGACCGGCCGGTTGGAGGTGCGGCCATAGCGCTCGACGACGGTGAGATACTGCACGTCCTGCGACGGATCGGCCTCGACATAGCCGTCGCGCACCGGCAGCACGACATCGCGCTGCCTGCGTACGAAAATCTGTTCGGGCGTGACGGCGATCGTCAGCACTGGCGCCTTGTCGACCGCCTCGGGCGCGCGCACCAAAAGGTCCTCGCGTGAAACGGGCGCAAGTTTGAACGTGTCGGTGACAAGAGTGCTGCGCGCCGGCGGCGTGAGATCGTCCACGAGCCTGCCATCGCGCGCGGCAAGCCTTCCCTTGGCGATGACGGCCGAGACGCGGAAATCCCCGATATCCTTGACCAGCAGGATGTCGGCGGCGAGCCCGGGCGAGATCGAACCGACCTTCTGGCCGATACGCAGCGCTTCGGCGCCGTTGATGGTCGCCATCTGGATGGCTGTGAGTGGCGGAACTCCCATCGTGACCGCCATGCGGATCATGTTGTCGAGATGGCCGCGGCCAAGGATGTCCGATGCGACCACGTCGTCGGTGCAGAAGCTGATGCGGTTTGTGGCCCCTATCCCCATCTCGGTGACGATGCGCAGGTTCTCCTCGAGAAAATGCGAGATGGAGGACTCGCGAATGACGACATGCATGCCCTTGCGCAGCTTTTCCAGCATCTCGTCCGCGGTGTAACTCTCGTGGTCGGAGCGCACGCCGGCCTGCAGGTAACTGTTCAATCGATTGCCGCGACACATCGGCGAGCAGCCGAGGATCGGCAGGCGGCTCTTTTCGGCGATCTCCACCGCCTGCAGGACGTGTTCGTCCATCGTGTCGACGAACTCTCGCACCGTCTCCCATATGCCGACGCATTCGGGCCAGGAATGGGTTGCGCGGTGATCGTCCGGTCCGAAATAGTAGCCGACATTGGAGCGCGGCAGCGTATAGGGCGTTTTGCAGGGCGCGCCCCAGAAGATCTTGAGGGGAGTTCCTTTCGCTTCGTCGAGGAATTCGCGCGCGCCTTCGAGGCCGGACACCACGAGGATCTGGTCCAAGCCAGACACGATCGAAGTGGTGCCGAGCGGCACCACCGCCTTGGCGAAGCTGGTGACCGACATTTTGGAGCATTCAACGTGGAGGTGGCCATCGATCAGGCCGGGGCAGAGGAAATGGCCGGTCGCATCGATCATCTCGGTCTCGGGCCCGCGATACTCCGAGACATGTCCGACAGCGACGATACGGTCCTTGTAGACGGCGACGTCGGCGGGATAGATCTCGCCCGACGCGACATTGACCAGCGTGCCGCCGCTGACGATGAGCGTTGCCTTGTACTCCGCGCGACCGGCGCGGATAAATTCGCGTAAATCGGACAACTTATCTCCCGTTCATGCAATCTCGCGCGGTAGGGACCTAGCCTCGTTCTGCGCCAAAGCCCAGCTTGCGCGCTGTGATCCTGTCGTATTAGGGTCGTCCATGCAAACCTCAGCTTCTAGTCATTTCTGGACATAACGTTCAAATTGTTGGACGACCGATGGATTTTGAAGCAATTGACTATTTCATTAAGGTGGCTGAGGCGCAGTCGCTCTCGCACGCCGCGAAACTGTATGGGCTGCCCAAGTCTAGCCTGAGCCATAAGGTGCGCGCGTTGGAGGATTCGCTTGGTGTCGCGCTGTTTGTGCGCGACGGGCGGGAACTGCATCTGAGCGATGCCGGGGTCGAGTTCCTCGACCATGCCCAGCGTATCAAGGAAACCTGCGAAGGAGCGAAGGCGGCGATCGCCGAGGCGGGTCACGATATCGCCGGCACGCTGACGATAGGCTCGACCGGCGAGTTCGGCACCTCCTTCACCTCGGAGCTGCTGTTCGCCTTCCGCCAGCAGTATCCGCAGGTACATGTCGACGTGATCTTCCTTTCGCTCGGCTATTTCCTTGCGCCGGAGAAGCACCAGCCCTTCGACGGCACATTCCATTGGGGCGAGCCCGCGAACTCCGACTACATTGCGCGCAAGCTCGGCGAAGCGTCGTTCTGCCTCTATGCCAGCCCGCGCTATATTGAAAACTTCGGGGAACCGGCGATGCCCGCGGACCTGGCCGGTCACGGCGCCGTCGCATTCCGCCAACCAAGGGGCGTGCAATCCTGGCATCTCGAGCGCGGCGGGGAAACGGTCGACTTCATACCCACGGCCCAGTGCATGGCGAACGACTACTGGATGCTGAAATACTTCGCCGTCGCCGGCGAGGGTATCGTTTATCTGCCAGCCTTCTTTACCGAGATCGAGTGCATGAACGGCGACCTGGTGCCAGTACTGCCGGAGTGGCACTCGCCCCTGGTCCCGATAAACCTGCTTTATATGCGACGCCGTTATGTGTCGCGCAAGTTCGCCGCCTTTCTGGATTTCTGCCTGGACTATTATCGGCAGCGCGCCGCTTACAGTTCACCCAGGTATTGCGTCGAGGTCGTGCGGCCCTTTGGGGGCCAACGCCCCGGAGGAGAAAGTAACAGATGATCAAGGTGTGGGTCGAAATGCGCGCCGCAGTTGGTTGATGTCGCCATGGGCGCACCGCCCGCTGGTATGGTGATCCGGAACGTGCGCTGGGCGAATATTCATTCGGGTGAGATCATCCTCGCAAAAACCACGACCAGCCGGTGAATCGCCGCCGCCTAGCGGAGGCAGGGAAGGGCGTATTGTCTTGCTCCAAAAATGCCCTCGCGGGAATTTGCTCCGATCGCCGCAATGACAAAGATCAGCCAATTGACTTTTGCTCGCGGGGCCGCATCAAGACGAGCATGCGGAATATTTTTGCGCGAAATATTCCGGACTGACGGCAAAGCAACGATGACCAACCGTACGTTTCTTATATCCAATTGACGCCAACCAAGAATAAATTAATATCCGGCTGGGGCGTGTCTTTGGGGAGGGTTGGATGAGCAATTTGCAAAGGGTAACTCCAGTTCTAGAACAAGCAATCGCTGCACTTCTAAACAGGGCCGAGTATGACGACACCGTTTCGATCAAAGCGGCACTGAAGGAAATTAGGCGGGCTGCGCCTTATTTGGCCGCATCCGACGAAGAGCTAACCGAGGCGATTATCGAAGTATCTGCTGTCATGGGCCTGTCTCAATGAGTGGCATTGGGTATCCTGGCGATTTGGCTTTGTTGAAGCAGGTCTTGATCGTGTCTGCGCCGAGGCAGGTATTCCGTTAGTAGCATGCAGGCGGAGCGCCTGAGCGTGAGCGCAATGGCACTCTTCTAGGCTAGGACGGCGAGTTCGACGAGGCGCCTTCTTTATGAACGCCTTCGGCTTGTTGCCCGCTCCCTGCCGAGATGGGATTGAACGTGACCTCCGATCGGCAGGGAATTCTAGCGGGCATTTCGCTCGATACGAAATCCTCGCGTCAATACAGAAGGGGCTGTTCGCCCGTTGCACTGCAGCGCGAGATCGGGCCGACTTTTTTGTTGCTGATATGTGCCAAATGAACTTTGCGCGGGGCGCGAACGGACTTTTGCCCTCTAATCCAGCTCCATGGCACCCATTGGCTGCTGCCTAGGAAGGAGAGATGCTACGCCGCTCCTGGTTAAAGGTCGAGCGTGCCGGCTGTTCGTTTTCAACCTCCGCATCATGGCGCGTACGCCCTCACAGGAACAATATCGCCAGGCGAATGAGCATTCGCTGCCGCAGCCCTTCCGGTTGAGCACTTTCCGCTAGTTCCAGACCAACCCGGTAGCGCGTTATGTTCCGACTCATGGCACTCCATTGGTTCAACCCTCCAGTATTTGTGAAGACCGACCGACCCGGGGTCACCTACGGCGTCAATCACGTCGAGGGTGCTGCCGAGGAACTCATGAAGTGGCCTAAGAGGGGACCTAAGTGGAAGCTGGCGCTGCAGTCCTGCATAGATGGGTTTGAGGGCAGGGTGTCGCCTCAGGAGGTCCGCATGGCCTTCGAGGCCGCTGCCAGCGAGGAGGGCATGCTCCGCTCCTCTGGATAGGCTTGATATGCTCGCTGATCTCAACTTCCCACTATGTCGCGTGTCCCTAAATGGGAGCACTATCGCCCAGGGAAAATGAACAGGCCGTTCAAACGTTCAGGTAGCGACTCGCTCCTGCGCTGAAAGAGCAATCGAGAACTCCCCTATTCGTTTCGGTCGATACGTTGTTCTTTGCGGCCGTTGCCCAGCAACGGAACGCGGAGCAGGTCAACCGCGTTTCACGACAAGGCGGTGATATTGGAGGTATTAAATGCCAGCCAAATCCAAGGCCCAGCAGATGGCGGCAGGCGCCGCCCTTGCGGCCAAACGCGGTGAAAAGAAGGAGAGCGAGTTGAAGGGCGCGTCCAAGTCGATGGTCAGGCCGATGAGCGAGAAGGAACTTCACAAAATGGCGTCGACCAAGCGCAAGGGCAAAGCCGAACATGCGTCCAAATCGTGAGTAGATGGCCGGATGGGCGGCACGGCAAGCGTCCTCGTCGTCTTCCATCTCCGTTCCGATCAGATCAGATGCCTCCTGCTCGTTCGGCGTAGCGCCGCAGAAGCGAACGGATGCGGAAAATCTGCTTTCGTGCCGAAACTCCTTCCTTTGCGAGACTGGTCGTGAGCTAAGAGAACCCACCAAGACCGCCGATCTCGTATGACCCGACGGGCAGCGGCAATCTCCGGCTTTTACCAACGGATCACGACGACCTTCTCGGTCCCGTTGCCGAGTTCGACAGCTTCGGTGCCCTCTGGCTTGCGGCCTTGGATCTTGGCATCGTCGATGGATTCAACGACGGCAACGTTGACCCCGAAGGCCTCATCGATTTCGGCGACACAGACCAAGGTATCCGGTGGCAGGTCCTTCACTCGGTCCAACAACTCGCGAAGCTTCATGGCGGACCTCCTTGGCGACATCTGGATAACAGGAGCGTTATCCTTTTCGGCCGTGCATTCGGAACCCTCTCGCTTGAGAAAGGTTCCCCGGTCGCACTGCGCACGTCCCTTGTTTGCAACGCTGCCAGCGCAATTTCCTATTGATCATTCATCCACCCGCCGCCGAGCAGATTCTGGGGCAAGCCAGGTCTGTCGACCTAGCCTAACGCCGCAGGACATATGAGGCAGGCGGCTGGACCGGCTTTGATCTGGACGCTGTCGACTATGTCTCCGACGAGATCGAGCGTGATAACGCTCCTAGAGGCAATCGGCCCTGATTAGCTGCCCTATCCCGGGCGGCGGGCACTGCCCGGCAGGGTTTCGGGATCGGGGCTGCAAAAACAGAGTGACTTTGGCCGGTTCTGTCTTCCAGCGACGTTTTCGACCTGCTGAGCGACGACAGGGCAGACGTGGACCGGGCGTTGGAGGCGCTGGAGTGGATCGCCAGCCACAAGCTGTTCCGTTCCTGGCTCGTTTGCATCGCTCGCCGTGGGCATCCGTTGCTGCGTGCAAGGGGTGTACGAACTGGCGAGACCATCCCCACCGACATTTTCTGCGCGATCCCACAGGCGTTGCGTTCGGCTGACGGGAGCAAGACTGGAACCATAGATCCCGCGCTCGAAAGGCTCGGCCTGTCACGCAAGGTGTCATCACCGTTCCGCATTTGCAGGCTGTTGCGCTTGCCGTGGCGACGAGCGAGTTGCTCGGCAGCATCCCGGCTCACTTTGCGCGTCTGATGGCCGAACGTCTCGACTTGGACATTTTCATGCTGCCGATGGAATCGCCTTCTATGGACGTCACAATGTACTGGCACCGACGATTTAACCGGGACGCTGGAAACGCTTGGCTGCGCGAACAGCTTGTGGCGGTTTGTTCGTCCGATCCGTCGGCCGCGATCGAGTTATTAATAGTACGGTTGATCTACCCGCGATAGGCCGCTCGCGCTCAAATCAGTGTTCTTTGCCCATAGATGCCGTAGTCAGTTCCATGGCCGTATTGTTGCAGAAAACAAGACCGTCGACCCTTGGGACAGATTGGACCAGCCTGTCGCTGCCCAGAAGTCGCCATAAAAGCAACTGCAGGCCGGGCCCAATTCGGCATTTCACCCTGATCGAAATTTGGCTCCCGCGACTCGACGCTCGGCGGGTAGTGAGTGCGCGGGCGGTTGAGGCTGAATGGCTCGACTCTGACCTCAACCAAGGTGACACAGGATTTTTTGGGAAGCCCGGGAGTTAGGTCGCGCGCCCACTTTGCACGTACCATATGATATGAGCCTATCGCGGTCATTGTCGCGTTGCAGTGGTGTTTACTGGCCAGTTGATCTGGACTGCTTCGGCGGGCGTTTGACCGGCTCTGCAAGGAGGGCCGCCTAGCCAAGAAAGACAGGGAACAGCGGGAATACCTGGCTGCGGAAGTCTTCCTAGTTTTCGACGATGGGACGAGGGACGAAGCAGACCCGTTGCGTGCGCGCACCAGAGCATCGTCACTACTCTAAAATTTAGAACTGACCTGGCACCGCTCTATCAAAAGCAGAGTTGCTGGTGCCGAGCTGAGGTCGCGGTTGTGGCAGAAGCGTCGTCGATGCTCAGAAATCGGCTTCCTCGAAGTATTTGGCCTTCAGCCATGTGTTCGACGATCCGCTCCTGTAGCCGCTGTCGGCGCGCTTCGAGATGATGCTCTCGAGCCCCACTTTCTCGATGGCCCGAAAGATCGCTAGCGCACTGCTCTCGAAATGCTCTCTGTACTGGATCTTGCCGAGGCCGTGCTCAACGAGTTGCCACAGCGCCTGCTTGCGCTGCAGCAGGGGCAAGGAGGCTAGATTGCGACCGTCGAGATGGAGGATATCGAACGCGACGAACACCAGCCGGCTCGGTTCGTGCCAGATCGCGGCTTCCAGCGCAGGGCAATGGGGAGCGCCCTGCTCGCCTGGAACAATGACCTCGCCGTCGATAATGGCAGCCCGGCATGGCAGCTCGGCAGCCAGCGCGATGGGCCAGTATTTCGTGGTCCAGTCACGGCCGTTCTTGCTGTACAGACGCACGCCGCCTTTATCGATGATGATCTGCGTTCGGTAGCCGTCAAGGTTGACCTCGTGAACCCATCCGTCATCTTCGGGCGGCTCCGTGACCCGAGTCGGGATCTGCGGCGGAATGAACTCCAGCTGGCCGCCGTTCACCTTGGCACGCTTACTCAATGACGCCACCTTTGATCGCGCGGCGGCTGATCGGCACAGGCCCGACATCCCCCCAACTTGGACGCCTGCCGCCTGTGCCGAGCCCCCGCCGAGCCATTGCGAGCATCTGCGCACGAGGCCGGATTGTCTTTAGCTTGGCGTCCAAATACTTGTCCTGGTGTACATATTCGCTGTAGGCGCCGCGCTCCTGCACCTTCTCACTATCGGTGCCGGGCTCACGCATCGTCCCCGGCTGACCTATACTATCTCGGGTTGCCGCAAGCCCACGCAGTCCCCTGGCAAATTTCGGGACCTGGTTAGTCCATCAAAAGCACCAGAGCGGGATGCAGCTTCTTCAGATTCGGCAATGATTTCGATTGCCAGGGTATGTCGGGCGTTCCACGCACGACGAGTCGAACATCGGGATGCTTGCGCACCTCGATAGTAAATTTCGCCAGCAGGTTGATGCCGGAAGAGTTGAGAAAGTGAAGGTCCTTCAGATTGAGCGTAATGGAAGCGGGATTCGAGGCAAGCACACTGGTCGCCAACGCCGTGATAGGCGCACCGGCGTCGGAACTGGCAAGCCGCATTGCACCGTCGAAGAAAATTTCGCTTCCTTCAGTCCATACGCGGTAGTCGTCTGTCTTGATTTCCATAGCCTGGCTTCGTTTCCTCTAATTGTGAATTTGCGAGATCGGAATGGAGGCATATGTCTCCACGCAAATCCGATCGCTTTCGTTGGCGGCGCTGAATATCCAAGCCAGGCGCGCGCCGTAGTCGCTCATCAACGTCAGCAATCCAAGTCCGGAGCCTCCTACGTCGGGGTTCGCGGCATTGGCTTCAATTCGCTGTATCAGCAGGTCCATGGGGTCGCCAACCGTGATGTCCTCCAGGAGACTTTGGAACTCGGACGCATCTTCACCATCGAGGTCATTCGACACCTTGAGCTTGAAGCATTCCGAATCCATCGACGCCTCGATCAAGATCTCACCCGGTGCGCGAAACTTGACGGCATTTTCGATGAGTTCGTTGACCAGATATCCAATGCTGTGCCGCACTTCCATGTAGTCATTGCGGGACGACCGGAAGCGCAATGCGAAAAGATCGGCGATGAAGTCCGAGGTCGTGGCACAATGACGCCAACTCAAGTCGAGAGGTCCGTCGAACAGCCGCACGCGACTGACGCTCTCCTTCATCCCGATTGCAACGTCAGGGGTCCCGAACAGCGTTGTCATGGCTATGTGTGCCTTATGATCACGAGGGTGATGTCGTCGTGGATCTTCTGGATCCCGATATGGGCCATGAGATCCTCGATGATCCCGGTTTTGATTTCCTCGGCGCTCCCGCCTTGACGTTTTCGTGCGCTCTGGCAGAGGCGCTCGAACCCGAACAGCCTTCTGTCTTGGTCTTCCGCCTCGGTCACACCGTCGGTGTGCAGCACGATCACGTCGCCACTGCCGAACAGGATGTCGCGCGTGGCAATGAACTTCGAGATGTCATTCTCCAGGCCAACCGGCAGACCCAGATCCATCGTGTCGATGCGTTCGACGTCCCCGTCCGCACGCACGACGAGAACGTCCTCATGCTGGCCGGATAGCGTTACCCGCTCATCCTCGAAGTCAAGGAAGGCCAGCGAGAGATGCTTGCCGGTGTTCGTCCGCTCGATGTTCTTGTAGATCGCTCTGTTCAGCCGATCCAGAAACTGGTGCGGATCCGCCTCGTTGGTCTCCTGCAGCGCACGTGCAACGGATTGGACCATCAGCATCAGCACGCCGCTCTCGAGACCATGACCAGTCACGTCGCCGATGCCGATCTTGACCCGTGACCCGTTCTGCAGGACGTCATAATAGTCACCGCCGACCTCGTCGGCCGGCCGCATGTAGGCCGCGATCTCCAGCCCCGGAATCGCTTCGAGTTCGAATTGTTTCGGCAGGACCATCATCTGTATCTGCCTGGCGACCGCGAGTTCGGCGCCAAGGCGGATGTTCTCGTCCTGCAACTTTTCGTTGAGTGCGGAAATCTCCTGATTGGCGTCCCCGAGTTCCCTGGTTCGTTCGTCGACGAGTTGCTCGAGGTTTTCTGTGTGAAAGCTGATCTGCTCGGCCATCCGGTTGAAAGCAACCCCCACCGCTCCAACCTCGTCGCGCGTCGGAATGCTTACCCGGACTGAATAGTCTTTCGCCTGCAACCGCTTGGCGGCCCCGGCAAGCGCACTGAGGCCTGCAGTGATCCGCTTTGAAATTCCGAAGACAGCCGCAAAGACGATCAGGAGCGAAACGATAACTGCGATGACCTGGGTGATCAGGATCCGGTTGGTTGCGCTTGAAATGCTCTGCTGCGCTGCAAGGAGGGAAGCATAAATTTCCCGTTCGGGGACGACGAAGCCAAGCATCAGGGTTTCGGCCGTGATGGACCCCGTACTATTCCAGAGATTGACTGGGTTTAGTCGGCGAAGTGCGACGATGTACGGTTGGGCTTTGCCGTTTTCCTCAATCGAAATATGCTTAATGACTGTCTTGTCGTCGGCGGGAAGTTCGAGCGCTGCGACGGTCGCGTGCGTACTCTTTTTGAGCGAGCGATCGAGGCCGGTAACGCCTTGACCTGCCGCACCACTTGCGATCTTGAGCCCGAGCATTTTCTCGCCTTCAGGCTTGATCGCGAGCACATTGCCGTTCGACATGGTGAGAAAACCGAAGCCCGTATCGGCGACCTTCACGCTTTCGACGATGTCAGCGAGTTGATCGAGCGTAACGTCGGCAGCGACCATGCCGGCCACATTACTGCGGTCTTTCGTCCAGAGTGGGTGGAAGAAGCTCACTATGAGCTTGCCGGTAATCGCGTCGATATAAGGAGCAGTCGCAGTGATGTCATCGCCCTTTACGGGGCGCGAATCGGGCTCCCTGATCCAGCCTTCCCAGCCTTCATAGACGCCAGGAAAGAAGAAATCCCAGAAATTCGCTTTGTCGTGGCCTGGATAAAGCTTGTCGAAGGTCTGCGCCTGATCGGAATAAGGAATCGTGCGCATGATCGGCCCTGCCTTCGGCCCTACGTAGTAGACCTGCAGCTTCTTGGCGCCAGTTGACATCTGGCTTGTGCCAAAAATATCGAAGATCGCACTCTCCTGAATGTCGCGGAGAATTTCGGGCTTCGGTTGGTGATCGCCGGAGAGGAGATATCCCCAGACACTCATGACCGAAGGTGACCCTTGCTGGGTCTGTACCCAGTTTCCCGTGGCGTCATATGCAAGCGGCGCATTAAAATAGGGGTTCTTCGCCAACGCCTTGCCGATCGCATCTTTTGCTTCCGGGTAATCTATTAGTCTCTGCATGGAGGCTGCAAGTGCGGTCACCTCGGAGTGCATGCGGCCGAACAGGAGATCGGCGCGCAGCGCCGTCGTCTCGATATAGTTCTGGAGGTATTCCTGGCTTGCCTTGGTGAGGCCGCTCTCGATCTGGTGCGTCGCGTCCCGGGAAAGCCGGTTCACATTCCACAGCGCGACGCCGCCGCCGACGAGGAGGTCGAACAGCACCGCCCCACCCACAACGATCAAGAATTTAGCGCGGAAGCTGTTAAGCCGGAGAACAGGCCAGGGTCTGGGCGGTGTTGCATCCAAATCGGTCATACCGGCTTGCGTCCCGATGCAACCCAGATCGGCCAGCCGGCATAGCCCTTGGAGTGGAGCGCAGCGAAGATGTGGTCCTGGAAGCCCTGTCGGAACCGCCTGATAAACGCCGGTGTGTCACCTCGCTTGGTAGCCATCTCGCCTGCATAAACATCCTCCCATGCCGCTATGACGTCCGCGAAGTCCTGTGGATCGCCGTCGTGGTTGGTGACCATGAAGGACTCGACCCGAATGTCTTCGAGCCCCGCTTCGGTCAGGTAGCGTTTGCTCTTCGGGCCGAGCTCAATATCCATCTGGAAGTGGGCCCACAGCTTGGCGACCTCGTTATAGGTCCACTGGATGCTGTCGGCGCGTGGTTCGCCCAGGCAATGCGAATTTTTTTCGTTGGTGATGTAGACACGTCCGCCCGGCTTGCAGATGCGAAACAGTTCCCTGAGGATCAGTTCGGGCTTGTTGAACACCTGCAGCGAATGGCGGCACGTGACGAGGTCGAACTGATTTTCCTCGAGCAGCATTTCTGACGCATCGCCATAAGTGTACTCGATGCCCTTGATATCGAACTCCGCAGCCACGTTTCGCGCATAGGCGAGGCTCGACCTGGAGTGGTCGAGGGCGACGATCCGCGATGGCTGGAACTCCTTCTGCGCGAGCACAGCGAAATCGCCGATCCCGCAACAGATGTCGGCCATGACGATCCCGGGCCTCATACCGTGTCGCGGCAAGATTGCGCGCTCGTGGCGCCATGTCATCTTTGTCTGAGTACGCAGGATCGGTACGAACCCGCCTTCCTCAAGGAAGCCCTGCCCCGGATAGAATTCGGTGTCATACTCCTCGACCGTGATGTTCGGTTCAATTCCGCTCAGGCGACCGAATTTTCGCGAGGTCCATCCGACGACGCTTGACGTGATGACGACGAATTTGAGATCGGGTCGAGCGCGACAGGCGTCAATAATGATCCTCGAAAAGGTGTGAAATGCAGCGTTATTCATCTGCGTCAGGCGTCGGACATTGACGTAGAGAACGCCCCGCACACGGTGAATCGCATCGCGAAGCAATGCTATGCTGGACCCAAGCTCATCGATCGCCTGAGGCCGGACCACCCCCGATATGGAGAACTCCTGATTGTTCGCGTCGTATTGCGCCTTGAAGCGGGGGAGAAGGTCGTAAGGGCTCAATTTTGCAGGCCTTCAAGCGGAAGATCCACGACAAGCTTGATTGCATCACCATCGGCTTCCTCGACCCTGAGTGTCGCGTTGTAGTCGACAGCCAGTTCCAAGAGTACGATTTCCCGGCTGGGCGCGAGATCCCCAGACACAGAATTAAGATATCGCTCCCTGGCCTCGAACCCTGCGACTTGCGACACGGCTTCTTCGTAGAACTGGCGCTCTTCTGGCAGGCAAGGAAACGTCAACTCGATCCTGTCCGTGGCGCCGTGGCGAGACACCCTGCATGCCAGTTCGCCGTCGGCATGGCGCGTACGAAAGGCGACTTCCAGCAATTCGTTGAAGGCAGAGGAAAAGAGATTTGAATGCCGGACCGAGTCTGACCTGTTTTGACTGATCATCCGGGCCATGTATGTCGAGAGATAATCGCAGTGTCTCCAAGCGGAGACGAAAGCTTTGATTTGCATGTCGATCTGGATCATGGGCTCAAAAGTCGGCCCGCCAGCCAGATCATGATGAACAGGTCCCATCGGCATCCTCCCTTGTTCTATCAGTATTGACCCCTGGCGGCGCGATGACCTCCGAGGCGGAAAATTTCACCGCGCTCCGTTATGACTCAGTCTCGCACCGACTCCAAAAATTGCGCGGTGTCTGCCTCGATCGTTCTACAAATCTCCACTTCGCCGTTGACAAAGGGTGCAAGGCGCTAGACCGCCCGATTTGATTGCTCCATCGCTCGTACCACCCTCAGCGGGGACCGCCTGATGAAATCGCTGGTTGCCTCGGCTCCGAGCGGGCGTCCCAGGAAATTCCCTTGCAGGCAATCGCAATTCTCCTTGATCAGCCACCGTGCCTGTGCCGACGTCTCGACCCCTTCGGCGGTGACGCTTATTCCAAGGCCGTGCGCCAGACTCATGATCGATCGCACGATGGTCTGGCTTTTGAGATCGGTCTCCAAGTCCGTGATAAAGTACTGATCGATCTTCAAGGTGTCGAAGGGAAAGTTCTTAAGGTAGCTCAACGATGAATAGTATGTTCCAAAATCGTCTAGCGATATTCGTATCCCCAAGACGCTCAGAGTATTTAAGGTGTCGATATTGTCGATCGTCTTCTCAAGAAGAACCTGCTCGGTTATCTCGAGTTCAAGTCGGTCGGCCCGGATTCCAACTGAGTCGATGATTTGAGCAACCGTATCCGTTAGCGAACCGCTAAGGAACTGAGCCGGCGACACGTTCACTGCGACCGTCAGCGAGGAAGGCCACGTCAATGCCTGGCGACAGGCTTCCTCGAGCACCCATCGTCCAATCTCGTCCATCAGACCGTCGGCTTCGGCGATCGGTATGAAAACGTTGGGAGGAATGATTCCGATCTCGGGGTGCCGCCACCGCAGTAGCGCTTCGAAACCGATCACCGACGAGGGAGGCCGATTGAGCGGCTGATACTCCAGATAAAGTTCGCCCCGCTCCAGCGCGGTTCGAAGGCTGCGCCTCAGATTCTCGCGTTGCTCGAGCAAGAGCAGCATCGAACGGTTGAATGTTCGAGCGCAGCCGCGTCCATCTGTCTTGGCCGCGTAAAGAGCAATGTCAGCGGCTTTCATCAGCTGCTCGCCATCCGTCCCGTGCTCCGGGCTGAAGGCAATTCCGATACTCGAGCCGACGAAGATGGGAATGCCGTTGATGACGAACGGCTCCTTAAACGCGTCGACCAGCGATTCGGCGAGGCGCTCAGCCTCTGCTGGCTGCCCCCTTCCCAATTGGATGACAGCGAACTCATCGCCGGCATACCGATACGCAGATTCTCCGTCCTGCAGCGCGTCGCGGATACGACCCGCTGCGAGCTGAAGAAGCGTGTCGCCTGCTCCATGGCCGAGCGTGTCGTTGACCGCTTTGAAACCGTCAAGGTCGATTTGCAACAGGGCGGCTTCCGGCTTTGGTCTGCCGAGGGCCGCCAGTGCTTGCTGCAGCCGCTCGCCGAATCGCCGCCGATTCTGCAGTCCGGTCAGCACGTCGTGTGTCGCCTGATGAAGCAGAATTACATGCTCTTCCTCCTCCGCTGCGCTCCGCCCGCCGTGCTCCCTTGATTCGATGATTCCCACACCATTTGCAGTGGGGAAGACGAAAACGGACCGGGGCGCTTCGCCTGATGACGACGGCAAGTCGATGCTTGCCGGAGAGCCGCCCTGGAACACACGAAGGAAATCGTCGCGATACCTCGCATTGAGAAAGCTCGGGTAGATCTCCCAGACGGCGGCGCCCAGCGCCACCGCGCCTCCGTACACGCCCTTGAGCTTGGTTGCGTAGTGCGTCAGGCGGAAGTCGCGGTCATAGATTGACAAAAGTTCGGTCGTGTTCGCCAAAAGGTCAGCGAGTATCCCATCGCCGGCACGTGGAGCATCGCTCGAGGAAGGCCCCTCACTCTCTGTGCCGACGCCTGATGCCTGTGGGCGCAAGAGCCACCTCCATAGGCGGTGCAAATTCGCGCCCCCAATCTAGGAATAGCATAACTATCAACCTTAGCAAACTTTCAACTCGCAGTCTTAACAAGTGCCGCATGCAGCGCAGTTGCAATGCATGCTCCGCCGTGACTGGTGACAAATTATCGGTAACGTCGAACAGTCACAGTTCGTTAATAAATCGCGAATTGGCGGGAATCAGCTATGTGATTGATGGCGCGGTGGACGCGACACGAAGATATTGTGCGGCGCGGTCTTCCCCGCCCGGCAAGCCTGTTTTGAGCCCGCCCCATCAGCATCGCCGATCCTGTACTCAGCTTCCGAGCGCTTTGAGCCAACCTTCAAAGGAAGAGGCTTTCTCCTGTCCGGCAAGCGAAACAGAGTTGGCGGGGCGCGGCAACACCACCGTGCTGCGGCCTTCGCGAGGGCTGTAACCGAATTCCTTGCTGAATGCCCGGCTGAAATTAGCCGCTGAACTAAACCCGAAGGCTTCAGCAATTTCAACAATGCGCCGGCTGTCCGCCGGATCGCTTAGCGCAACATGGGCTGCCAGAAGGCGGCGACTTTGTACGTAATGGAGAACACCACCGCTTGGTTCGAACAACTGATACAGACGAGAGCGCGAGACGCCGAGCGCCCGGCACATTGAATCCGGTGTCAAATGAGCCGCATCCAGATTGTGGTGGACGTATCGACGCGCTCGCTCCATTAGCGCGACACCCGTCAATTGTTCGACGGCCGCAGCTTGTTCCGCCGGAGGCCCGAGGCAGGCAATAATCATGCTGCGTGTTGCGTGCACGATGCGGGGCAGATCGTCAGCCGTGAGGCTGCGCAGTCTTGCTTCTATGCTGTTGACGTAGTCGACCAAGAGGTTGGCAAAGTTGCCGGACAGAATTGAATTGTTCTTTGCGTCGAGGGTTGACGCCGCATCAGAGAACAAATCACGCGGCATATACAGAAAGAGACTTTCCGAGTCCGTTACCCTCCCGCGAAACGGGTAGCCAAGCGATCTGATCTCCAATTTGCCCGACTGGTTTTCCGCAACGCGGCGATCGACCTCCGTCCACGACCGGCCAGTTCGTGGCAAGACGATGTACCAGTGATCGATCGAACTGGATCGGAGCTTAGCGGCGGAACGCAAGTAGCTATGTGCCGGCGCGCGCTGTTGAACGATCAGCATGCCACCGAGATTCCAAGCCATGTGATCGGCGGGAAAGCCATCGTTCAGCGATTTGCCATCCGGCAACCTGACCTCGACAAGCGGCGCCATATGCTCTTGCCAAGCGGCGAATTGACCTTCTGGCGCCAGTTCAAGCGTTGAAAAGGGCAGAGGTTCGAGCGCCGGCTCGAGTGATGGAGCGTCCCCATTGTGGGGTTGACCTTCGCGCGGCCAACGACGTCGGTCACGGTCTCGCGGCTGCCTTGCAGGGGCCTCGTCTTGCCTCTTAGTGTCCATCGCGTGGTGCCATATCCGAATCGGGTATGCCCGTGCCCCTCTCAATCATGTGGTGTACTTTCAGGCATCTGGCAAGACTGGCGGAACTCGAGCCGACCGAAACGGCGATCACGCTGGATTATGGCAAGAAATGCATTCCGAGATAAGTTTCTGGATGCCAAGATAACGACACGTGCGGCCCGTTGGTCGCCTGCAGGATGGCCGGGCCAGCATCCCGCCGCTCCCATGTGGACTGTGACGAAACCTCCCATCTCTTTCAATCAGCAGTTGAACCGCGTCCGAATCTGTTGGCTGCGAGGAGGAACCAAGAACGATAATTCGCCTGCACTTGAGTCCTTGATGACGCCGCGAAGATAACGGGCATGAGCCGTACGATGGTCAACAGATATCGCGTCGAAAGCCGGTTTCCGGTTGCGGTTTCACTCGGCGACCGCCGCGTCCTTCACTCAGAGGTCTCCGACTGGATTGCAGCGAAGATCGCGGCGAGGGCGGCCTAACCCGTTGCCTTCAAAAACCACCGCGGATCCAACCGCGGCAACTTCAAAAAGGGGACCACCAACCTGCACATATTGTCAATTAGACTGAAGCCGCCTGCCGCGCCAGGAGCGTCATCGCGCGCTTTGATATTTCGCTAACCGATGACTGTCGATTGCACGGCATGAAGCTTGTTGAGAAGCCCGACGACCGACGCATGACGTACGGGCCACAATCAGGCGCCCTGCACGTCGCGACCTTGGCACCAGCATTCGCAGAAGAAATCACGTGCGCCGCTGGCGTGGCCCTTGGAGGCTTGAACGCCCATGAGGATCTCGGACACCATACGCTCATCGATCACTTGGGCGACTTGGCTATCGAATGCCGGCATTGTTGTGGCGTGACGTTCGACTCCGCAACTTTCGCCGTCGAGCCCGCCGTTCGAGGTGAGCGCGTCGTTTTGGGTCGAACCATGCTGGTCGCGGCTGACCTTGCCGCCGGCACACTTGTACGTCCCTTGAACTCGCCCTCGAGGCCTCGTCAAAATACTTCATCGTCTACCCGCCCTGCGCCATTGCCCAGCGGAAAGTCAAAGCGTTTCGGGATTGGCTGTTTGCTGGGATGCATCCAAACGACGGCCTTATGGCAAGACTGAGATGCGTCCAAGAAGAGCCACCAGTTCCGCCTGACGTTTCGTTTCAGTCTTGGCGAACAGCGAGGCAAGGTGGGAGCGGATCGTGGTGCGGCTGAGGCGCCAACTGCGCGCGATCTCCAAAGGCGCATCGCCCTGAGCCAAGCGCAACGCGAGGTGCGTTTCCGCGCCCGTCAAGCCAAACATCTTTTGCAGTGTCTGAGGATTTGGCCCCGACCTGTTCTCGCGGTCCAGTAACGCCACAATGCTCGTTCCGTCAGGAGCGATAAACCCGTTCTCGTTCAATATCACCGGCGTGTCGGCGCTGCTGCGGATCACCACCCATGATAGTGAGCCCGGCAGGAAATGGGCCGGAACATTCGCGATCAGCCGCCTCAAGGCCACTGAAAGGCCGCTGGCCGTATCGGCTACTTCGCCCTGGCGCTCCAGCGTGGTTTGAGCGGCCGCGTTCCATTCGACCACTTTCCTCTCTCGGTTCAGCACGAGATAGCCGCAGCCGATGCGATCAAGCATGCCGGTTATGGATTCCAGGCTACGTGCTCTTGGCTCCCCGACCCCTGCGCCCAGTCGATCAGATGCACGATCTGAATAGGCATAAGAGGGCCGCTTCGTATCGGCCTCACGGTCATACTTGGTCCTCATCGGAATGTATCGGTTGCCCGCCGCAGCTTCAGTGTGCCTATCGATCAGAGTCATTTTCTACCCCTACCCACAATTTCACCAGCATGAAGCAAGTTATTCTGGATTTACAGAAAGTTCTTCAACGTGATTCGTTCAGATGGTGTTGTAATAAGTTACTCGTTCCTGATGATTGTACCGTTCAGAGTTCAAAAGTGTGCGTGCAATCGCGATATTTATAATATCCATATATCATTAACTCGTGGTTATGTTCCGGATGTGAAATTCACGCCGAAATTTGGCCCGCCTCCTTCGGGGTTTACTGATTCTTAGTCCGATCGTGGTCGCAATATGTTTCGACGGTTCGTTATTAACGTATCCGTCAAGAATTATCTTGCGACTGGCTTCGCTTTTGCGCTTTACGTTATTTCTAGAACCTCCTCAACTGCGCGTTCACAATGCACGATTCTATACGCACCAAGTTGAAGATTGTCGTTAGCTTCGCATCCAGAAACTTGTCTCGGGATGCATTTCTTAAGATTTCTTCATACCGCCAAGCCGCCGATAGTATTCCTGCTCACCTGTTTCCGACACCACACAGTCCGGTATGAAGATCGGATTGGAAACCGTTGACAGCGCGCTGAGCGCTATTCGGACGGCCATGGGATATTCTATCAGGATCGTGCTCAGGGAGGGCGCCGGTCACTCCCCTCGCGCAATTGCCTTCGCGAGATCGCCCTTTTCGCGAAGCCAGGAACAAATCGTGATCAGCCTCATTGTGCTAGTCAGCAAGGGAGATGAGCTGTGAGTGGCCCGCAATAAGCCAAAAACCGGGGCATCAGCAAACGTCGAAAAAGACGCAGAAGATTGGGTTAGCGGAGATGATCCAATGACCCCGCACAAGCTTCGTATTGGAACACTCTGGCCGAACAGGCCGACGACCCTGACGCTTATGCTGACGGCTTCAGCAAGGCGGAAGCTTCTAAACGCATTGATGCACTCCGGGAGAAGCTAGGCCTGTAGCGTCCGCTTGTGGAGCATCTAGTTTAATCGTGAGGAAGAGCTTCGCTGCAGGTATTTCTGGGACAGAGCGTTAGCCGCGGTGTCCGACGTGAACAAGCCTTACGTCCCAATCAAAGGAACTGTGACTGTCGTTGCGTAATTTATCGGATACTGGTCGAAATATGGGAACTCGATGACGAAAGCATAGGTGGCGGTCAGATGCGCCATGCGGAAACCGCCGCTAGGGGGATCGATCCCAATCGTAACCTCGACGTCTTTCAATCCCAAATCCAGTAATTTTTCCGTGGCTATGGCTTGGATCTGAGCCTGCGTCAGCGAGTTCTTCATCTGCAGCGCACGCGAGGACGTTTCCAGCGTATATCGAACGCTCGACATGGCGTTCAGTGCCCAGCCGAACGCGAAAATGCCGAACAAAAGCATCATGAGAAAAGGCGCGAGCAGTGCGAACTCCAATCCGGCTCCGCCTGATGCATCCCCCGTGAAAGCTCTACCTTTAGCGAACACGAATCACCTGTTGATGATTGAGCTCGCGCGAGAAGGAGGAATCGCCAAAAATGAAGGGCGGTGACCAGATGGCTGTCGCCTGTATTACGACGAAGACCGAGGGGGCTTTCAAAGTGTCGCACAGGATCGATGGATCGACCGCGATGTTCCCGCACATATATTTCCGGCTCAGTGTCACCTGCGCGCCAGCGGGGTGGTTTTCCCAGCTTGAAAGAGCGACAGCTTGGATAGTCGCATCCTCGACTGCTCCTTGCATCACGAGGTTCGCCGCCGTTTTTACGCCTGCACGCATCGACAGCGCGCTTGATACGAAAGTCCAGCCGTTAATGACGCCAAGAAGTACCAGACAAAGGATCGGCACAATCAGCGCAAACTCCACCGCAGCAACACCTGAATCGCACCGGAAATTCCGGACGTACCGCCGTTCCACGAAGATTACTCGACAAGCCGAACAGACTGCGTCGCCGGAATGTCTCGCATTCCGAGGCTGGTGCAATCCTGGCTGATGCTCGTGTTGCCGGACCACTGCAAGGTACTGGCGACGACCTGCGTGCAACCACCCTTGCCAGAAAAATTGCCGAGATAATTGACGTCCTGGGTTGGAAAATACAGAGCGCCGGTCAAAAGCGAATCCGCCGTGCCATTGAACGTGTTCGACCCCGTCAGGTTACCTTTGTTGCCATAAAACAGAACGCCGGAATACGTGCCCGACGTCGGTGCGCTAAGCTTGATTGTGGCGTTGCCGTTCATGCTGACGCCCGAGCTGCCTGCGAGATAGATGATGACCCCGTCGCCGGAGATGTTGGCGTTCGAGTTCGCTTTGAAATCACCGCCTTGGATGACGTACACGCCGGGCGAGAGGGCAACGTTGCCGCTCAGGCTCAGCCCGCTGCAGTACGTCCCGGGGCTAAGGGTCGACAGCCTCGAGTTTTGACAGGGGATTGTGGCTGGTGGCGTCGGCAGGTCGGCAAAGGGATCACCGGCGGGTAGGGCCTGGGTTATCGGGCTGGCGCACACCGTCGTCACAGGGTTGTTCAACGAAACACCGCCGGCCGATATCAGGCAGTCGGCCTGAAGGTTTGCTGATCCTTGAAGCTTGATGGCGTCCGCAGCTATCGAATTCGACATCACGGAACAGCCCGTCATTTTTATGATCGAACTGCCCGAAAAAAGCGCCGCTTTCGGGGCGGACGGATTGAGCGACAAAGCGCAGGCTTTTGAGGCGTCAGTGATAAGGGCCACCGCTCTTGCTTGTGCGCCGACCGCGTTCTGCGTGAATATCGATGTAAAAAACCGATCGAGGGTCTGATGAACGATAACCTCGACGGCCTTTTGGGCGACATTCGGGCCGGAGGACGGGGGCGTGAAGACTTCGATCGTGCCTGCCGACGCTGCAAAACCGTTCGAGGCTGCTGACAGCGCCACGGCGGAGACAATCGCGGACTTGTCTGATCCCGAAACCTTTTCTAAAGCGCCAGCATAGGCTGCCGCGTCTGCGACCGCCTGCAATTTCAAGCTGCTGTAGTACCAATAGGACGTTTCGACACCGAAGCCCGCACCGCCGACAATCACTGGCAAGGACAGGGCGAAAACAACGGCTACGTTGCCGTTATTCCCGAGGCGTCGTCGTAGACTGCTGCCGGACCAGCCGAAGATATGGGCGCCCCATTCCATTGAGGTTTGTAGGCGCAAATACATGAAAGAAGGAATAAGAAATTCCCTCCACTTGCACCCTCCTGGGCGGGCCGGAACTCAGAGATCCAGTCCATCGCCGAATCTGGGGTGGGCGAACGCGAACGAGAGAGAGCCTCCTGGTCGCAGGCTGCGACGCGCGCGGTGTCGACAATCTCATGTACAAAATGCGTTCGTTGGTCTTGATGGGGAAGAAAGTGACGCGATCGGCGGCGCCTTCAAGATCTTCGGCAGCAGATATTCGGCCATTCAGAGGGCCCGCGCCTGCATAAGTCCACATCACGACGTGCGGAAGTCTCTTCGCGCCGCGAGCTTGCCAGATCACTACGTGTTTCTGCGCGACCCATAGATTCACTGAGTATGCGCTGTGATGTCATGTAACACGCAACATGACGCACCCCTTGCCGTGCTCCTGTCTTAGGTATTTTATACCCAGGGGATGACTTCAGCTGATTTGGCACTGTATCGATGGCAAACACTGCGAACCCGCTTGATGAGAATTCCGGCGAGCATCGGCGCGAGCGCCGCCAACGTGTGCTAAAGGGCGGCACGATCATCACCGGGATCCAGAATTCCGAAATCAGCTGCACCTTGCGTAATCAACATGAGGGGGGTGCCGAGCTGAAGGTCGCGCCCGAAGCCCGGGTTCCCGATCGCTTCTTGCTCTACGTCTCGGTTGATGGACTTGCCTATCGATCGGAGGTTTGCTGGCGCCGCAACGACCGTATCGGCGTTAAATTCACCGGCACCGAGCCCAAACCGAAACTTCACTACGGCTGACCGACGGCAAGATGAAGATCACCGGCGCCGTCATCTGCGCCTTGCACCATCATCAGCTTTATCTCCGGACTCCTATGAGCGCATGACGAGGCACTCCGTCACCGCTCTCCGTACAGCTATGGCCGCCAGAGGCACACCTAGGGGCAGCGCTCTCGGGTCGCCTATTTTGGCGACGGGTGGCAGCCTGTGGCGAACCGACCGGCCGCGAGGTATTGAAACGAGGGGCAGGCGAGCCAGCCATCCGATTAGTCGCGTCAGAACCTATTCCGCCGCTGCATCAGACGGCGAGGTGCTTTCTCTTAAAGGTACCTTCGCAGCACGTCGCGCCCTCCACCCGTACGTAAGCGAGACCGACGTTGGCTTCGCCGAAGGCTCGCTGACGCGTCCGGGGGGCGCGCGGTCCTGCTCGATCTCCGCGAATAGCTAATGAGGAACAAACCCCCTCGCGAGAGAGTTCGGTCCCTTTTAGACACGTGGGCCCGACGTGGTTGAACTCGACCCAGCAAAGCGGAAGGTTATTGCCCGACGTCGTACGGCGGTGGATCAGCTCGGACCTCATCGGTGATGTGATCGGTACTGCGGACATTGCGAACTCACCTCATCCATCGTCCCGCGAAGGACACTTTTCCACCGGCAAGTGGAAGCTTATGGGGGGCGATCCTTGTCACGCTCGTTTCATACCCGTCTCCCCTTGTTCGAGGTCTGGTGAGCATCTTCTCGTCCCGACCCGGGGTTCCGCTCTGCCGCCCGCGCGCCGTGGCCGGTCAGGGGTGGCCGACAGGCCATCGCCCAGCGACTTGCCCTTGACGGGCCAGCGCACGGCGGCAGGCTGCAATAGTCGGGGCCTGCGATCAGGCGGCCGCCGGCAGGATATCTTGTCGCGTCCAGCGGAACCGCGTGCCGTCACTCCAGATGCGATGCATGATCACCGCCAGCCGGCGCGCCAGCGCGACAATGGCCTTTTGTCGGCCACGCCGCTTGGCGACGTTCATCGCCCAGGCCTTCAGCCACGACCATTTCGTCACGTGCGTCAGCAGCACCTGCGCGGTCTCGTAGAGCAGCGTTCGCAGCATGCCGTCGCCACAGCAGGATATCCGGCCGATGCGCCGGCTTTCGCCCGACTCGTGGAGCACCGGCGTCAGGCCAAAAGCCGGCCCGACCGCCTTCGCGCTCTTGAACCGCTGCGGGATGTCGATCGTCGCGGTTAGGCCAGCGCCACCACCGGACCGACGCTAGGTATCGTCATCAGCCGCCGACAGACCGCATCCTCGCGGACAAGGGTCAGAAGCTTGCGGTGGAGCGTGGCAAAGTTCCGCCGCAGCTTGCTGGGTGCCTCGAGCAGCGGTTCAACGAGTCAGGCATGCCTGCGGTGAGTTCGCGGATGCGCACCTCGAATTTGACGGCACCAACAGGGCCGACCTTGAGCCCGAAGTTGCGCAGCAAGCCGCGGAGGTCGTTCTCAACGGCAATGGCCTTTTCCTGCAAGAGTTTGCGGGCGGTCAGCAGCGCCCGGCGCTTCTGGTTCGTCAGGGTTTTCACATGCACCGGGCGAAACAGGTTAACCCGCATCATCTGCGCAATGCCGCGGGCGTCATTGCGGTCGGTCTTGTTCACCTGCGCCTTAAGGAGTGCCTTGGTGTGGCGGGTCTCGATGCAGATCACCGGCAGGCCGGCCCTGGCCAGGCCTTCGAACAACCACTGCGACAGGGGCCCGGCTTCAAGCCCAACGCGCTCAAGCCGCCAGTTGGGATCCTTGAGCACCCGTGCCAGATCCTCCGGATGGCTCGCCACCTTTATCTCGCGGCAAATCTGGCCTGTTTCGTCGATGATGCACACTGCGGTCTCTTTCACCGAATCCAATCCGGCATAATATTTCATGCTGCGCTTCTCCCTCTGATGATGCTTGTGGCTGCTCCATGCAGACCACGTTTATCATCAGCTCGAAGCGCAGCACCTTCAACATATCCACCATCCACGCTCACCCGAAGATGAGGCTCAAGCCGAATACCCCATCTTTTGAAGGTCCTGGGTCCGAAGCTGCCAATCCGCTTCGGCCCAAAGGTTCACTCGATCGTTCGTTTCTCTTCCAGCCAATGCGGCCGACGGAGAAATGCAATGGGACTTTCACGGTATGATCTTGAAAAGCAGGACCGAAGGGCTTGGAATGCAGGCAAGGAGGTTGGCGCGAGCGCTGAAGCCTCGGCCGATATAGGCCGTCCGGTTTTTCCTCGATCGAGAAGGTCGCCTGCGTGATCGAGCGTTGTTCGACCTTGCAATCGACAGCAAATTGCGGTTGCGATTAATCTCGACCGCGCCGATGCAGAGGTCCATCAAGCTGCGCTTGAAGCTCGAGTCGCTTTATCGGGTGACGATTGTCAGCTTTGGTTGCAGCGGCGAACTCGCTATGGAAAAGGTTCTCGCGCGCCCTTTGGCGTCGCTCTCCCTGAGAGAGGGCAACCGGACGTAGACGGCCTGGCCGGCGGCGAACTCAAACCGTCGGGCTTCTTCAACCGAAAGGCCACGGTGCCCTTTGCGTTCTCGTCTCGGGCAACGAAGTTGTCGAGAAAGCCCGCGCAGGTTTGAGAAAACTGGTCCGCCTCCACCGTGTAGCATTCAGGCCATCGCGCATGCTCATAGCCAGCAACACGAGGTTCTTCGCGCCAGCCGCCAGTTCGACTACCTGGACGATATAGAAGACCGACGCGCCCGTAATCTCGCAAATCCGGCGCTTAGGACGTCGAGAGCGCTGAGGCCACAACAACAAGCAGAGCCGCGGTCGCGACAAACGACGCCGAGGCGAGCAGCAGTCCAATCAGGGTGACGAGACCGTCGCGTTCCATCAAGGCCACGGCCAAGACCACCAGTGAGAGCACCGGCAGGATATTGCCGAAGGGAATTGGCAGGGCGATAACGACGGCGAGCAGGAAGATCGGTACGCCGAGCAGGGTCTGCACCGTCGGGCCCGTCAGGATCTCCAGCCGACCGGCGCGCACCATTTTCTCCACCCGGCCGATCATCGGCATCGAATGACGGACGACAAGATCGAGCGCCGCAGGCGAAAACTGGCGCTCGCTGATGATGGCGGGGAACCAGACCCTCCGGTTGCCCGCGACGATCTGGAGCGAGACCAGCGCGAGTCCGCTGCCGAAAACCATGCCGAACGGCCCCGGGATCGGCGTCAGCGCCGGAATGGCCAGAAACAGGATTGAGAAGCCGATGCCAGTTTGGCCCATCGCCTCCAGAGCCTCCCAATCGAGAGGCCGCCTTTCGCGCGAGCGAGTTCCAGCATCTCGTTCAACCGCGCGGAGGCCGCACCCTGCGGCGGTCTGCTGTTCGCATCCTGATCGGACGTCTCGCGCACGCAGCCGGTCCTTACGCATCCTCGCCAGCTCTGTTCAGAGCCCGGACAAGGGCTGCGCATTGCGGGTCCTGGCTATCTAGAAGCTCCACCGGCGCGGTACGGCCAATCGCTATGTTGATGGCGGTGACCGCCGCCCAGCCGTAGTCGCCGGCGGCGCGCTCAATCAGTTGCGGGCCTTGAGACGTCAGGCAGTTCTGGGACTGGCGAACGATTTCCACCGGAAGCCTCGCGCGCTCAGCTTGTTCCTGTATCTGGGTTTGCAGGGGGCCGATGACGAGCATGGCAAAAATCCAGGTGATGAATTCCGCAATCATATCTTCTTCCTTCTGTTCCTTAGCTAACGGTATTCGTCTTTGCAGAGCCCGGTCACACAGGCTGCCGCTGCTGATCCCGCGTCTTGAGAAGACTCCAGACCACGCCGGCGCCAATGATCGCAAAGGTAATGCCGAGCGAGAGGGCGGCCGGGAACTTTTCAAGGCCCAGGAGATCGGCGACGAAGATCTTCGAGCCGATGAAGATCAGAACGATAGCGAGCGCGGGCTTCAGGTAACGGAAGCGGTGGATCATCGCCGCAAGCGCGAAATAAAGGGCGCGAAGGCCGAGGATCGCAAAGATGTTCGAGGTGTAGACGATGAACGGATCGGTTGTGATCGCGAAAATCGCAGGGACGGAATCCACGGCGAAGATGACGTCGGCCACCTCGACCATCACCAGCGCCATGAAGAGCGGCGTGATGAACCAGCTCGTCCGGCGCGTCCCGAGATTTCTCTTTTTGACGAAAAACCGCTCGCCGTGGTGCTCGTCGGTGACGTTAAGGCGATTGCGCATGAAGCGGACGAGGACGTTCTTCGATACGTCAGGTTCTGCCTCCTTGATGATCAGCATCTTGATGCCAGTGACAATCAGGAACGCGGCGAAGATATAAAGGACCCAAGCGAACTCGACGACCAGCGTCGCGCCGACACCGATCATGATGGCACGCAGCACGAGGACGCCGAGGATGCCCCAGAAGAGCACCCGGTGTTGGTAAATGCGCGGCACGGCAAAGAATGAGAATATCAGGGCAATGACGAAGACGTTGTCGAGCGCCAGCGTCTTTTCGACGACGAAGCCTGTCAGATAGGCGAGGCCGGCGTCGGAGCCGAGATACCACCATACCCAGCCACCGAAGGCGAGCCCGAGGGCGATATAGAGGGCAGAAAGCATTACGCTTTCACGGACGCCGATTTCCTTGTCCTGCCTGTGAAGAATTCCAAGGTCGAACGACAAAATGGCGATAAGAGGGCAAAAAAGCTCGACCACATCCAGAGCGGCGTTCCCAGCCACTCGACGAACAAAAATGAGAGGTTCAAGGGCAATCCCCTGTCGGCACGGGTTGTCAGAAAATCGGTCCGACATCGCAAGAGTGCCGAGGCTCTCACCAGAGGGGCCCGGACCAGCGGGTTGGTGCCCACTGGGGATTCATTTTCTGGCGATCAAGGGTCCGGCGGGACTTTTATTGGGCCGGAAAATTTGCCTCTCGGAGTCTCGCTTAGGTCGTACACGTGAAGCACACCCCATCTGGCGCGACATGAGATGATGGGCGAGAGGTGAAGACAATAAGAACAAGGAAAGCGCTATCTGCCTTGATGACGACCTTGCCCTTGGCAGGGGGCGGACCGCCTGCCAGGGATAAGCTGCATTTGGTCACGGCCGTGAATTGACCCGGAGCGAGCGAGCTTCCGCTTGGGGGCGACTCCGGCCGCTGGTGATGTCGTCACGACCATCATGCGGCCACGCCATTCCACGTCCTATTGAATTTCACAGGTGATCAAAGTGCTCCAGCCAAAGAAAGCGGTCCAACCGGCGACGGATATCGTTTTTGCCGGCGTTTAACGATCGAGCCTGAACCTCGACCGAAAGGACCACGCAATGAAGACCTTCCTCAAGCGCAGCATATCCATGCCCGCAATCATCCCGCTTTGCACGGGGGCGGGGGCGGCCGCGCCGCTCGGTGACAAGAATGGCGACGGCAAGCTGGCCTTGGCCGAATTTCAGTCGGCGTTCGAAATACGGATAATGCGTGCCGACACCAACACCGACGGCAAAATCTCACTGGACGAATGGAAAGCGCGTCCGGCCGCGGGCAAGGGCGAGCGTGACCCCTCAAAAGTGTTTGCAACACTGGACAAGAACAATGACGGCTTTCTCGAAAAGGCCGAGATTGATCCGATGGCAAGACGGCGTTTCGATCTTATCGATACAAACGCAGACGGCATGATTTCGGCTGAGGAGCTTTCAGCGCGAAAGGCATTGGCCAAGAAGTGAAGGCAAAGATTTGCGGGCACATTATCCTTGAGTGGCCAGGAGACAGACGAGGACCTTCTGGCCCGGATCGCGCGAAGCGATCAGGCGGCGGTTCGCAGCATGATCTCCCGCAAGCTGCCCCGCGTGCTCGGACTTGCGGCACGCATGCTGGGTGATCGTAGCGAGGCAGAGGATGTCGCACAGGAAGTGTTCCTCCGGATATGGCGCCAGTCACCGGACTGGGAGGCGGGGAACGCACGCTTCGACACATGGCTGCATCGCGTGGGCGCTCAATCTTTGCCATGACCGCCTCCGCAGGCGCCGTGAAATATATATCGCAGAGCCGCCCGACCGGGCCGACCCGGGGCCTGGCCCCGACCAGAGATTGCGCGATCGCGGCGAAAGGCAATCGATCGCAACAGCGCTGGCGATACTTCCCGATCGGCAGCGCCAGTACTATCAGGAACTTTCCAATATCGACGCCGCCGATGTCATGGGCATCAGCGTCGAAGCCTTGGAAAGCCTTCTCGCGCGCGCCCGCCGCAATCTGCGCAATCATCTTGAGGCCGAGCGTGACGATTAGCCTGGAGCGGACACAATGAGCCCCGAACGGTTCGAAGCCGCACGCGCCGGCCGCGCAGAACTGGCGCGACTTATCGCGCAGGACCCGCTGGACCGGACGGCCGTCGAAGCGCAGCTGTCGGCAGTCCGGACGGCTGACATTGCCTTGCGCACGCGTCTTGAAAAGGCCGTCATCGATTTCGCCCAAACGCTTACGCAGGCTGAGCGCCAGATCTTAGTCGAGGGCTTGAGAGGCCGCGGCGCCATGCTGCGGCGCCTTAATTCCGGCAACAACTAATTCGCCGCGACGTCAACGACGCGTCCGTCGTTCCGCGCCAGGACAGGATGGCCGCGGGCTGGCACTAGACGCGCACGCGCGACAGAATCCAGCCAGGTGGGGCGGATGCAGACGGGCCGCGGGTCGCGATGATCGCGACCGCTGGTGTGAAGCCCGTCACCGGATGCGGGCCACCGAAGATTGGCGTGTTCCGAATTTTGTTTGGCATGATCTGCACAATAAAATCGGGAGATGACGAAACCGCTTGCAGCGGCCGCTGGCCGATCCATTTCGACCCTGGACTATGCGGTATGGCCAGGCTGGCGACTGCTGATGCAGGACGCAGGCTTGGCTGCGCCGCCCATATTGCGCCGCGCAGAGTTGCCAGGTGATCTGTTCGCGCGTGACCAGGTTCGCCTGACGTCAGTGGAATTCTTCAAGCTTTGGGAGGCGATCGAGGCTGAGGCGCGATCCCTGGACGCCTCCTTGCTGGCGCCGTTACGGATTGCGCAGGTCATGACCAGCGACTGGTTTGACCCCGAGCTATTTGCCGCCCGGTGCAGCGCCAACTTCGGCAACGCTATCGAGCGAATTGCCAAGTATGTCCGGCTGATCGCGCCGATGGTGATCACGCTCGACAGGACCCCGGTTCAAGCGACCGTCACCATCGATTTCCTGGATCAGACGAAGCCGCCGCCCAGTGTGTTTTTGGCCTTCAAACTGGTCTTGTTTGTGCAGCTTGCACGACTTGCGACGCGCACCGGCGTGACACCGCTTAAAGTTGGCTGGCCGATGACAGTCGATGCAGCCGGAAATGACGCAGCATTGTATCAAGACTTTTTCGGCGTCGCCGTTGAGAACGCAGCCCAGGCCACTCTGGTATTCGCCGCATCGGATATCGATCGTCCGTTCCTGACCGAAAACCACAAGATTTGGCTGTTTTTCGAGCCTTGGTTGCGCCAGAGATTGGCTGATCTTGACCGGACTGCGAGCATGGTTGAGCGCGTTAGGAGCGCCTTGCTTGAAGCCATGCCGGCTGGCGACGTTACCATGCGGTCGGTCGGCAAAAGATTGGGAGTTGGGACCCGAATGCTTCAGCGCAGGCTACAGGAGGAGGGCACCTCGTTCCAGCAAACTCTCGATTCGGTACGCTCGTCACTGGCCGAGCACTATTTGCGCAAGACAATGATGTCGAGCGCAGAAATAGCTTTGTTGCTTGGCTTCGAAGACGCCAATTCTTTTGTGAGGGCCTTCCGTGGGTGGACCGGAACGACTCCGCTGACTGTTCGGCGCGGCGGCGGCGTGGCAACGGGGGCGACTTCATTTCGGTAGTTCCATAAGATAGATTATGCGACTTTCATTAGTAAAAGTAAATAGCTCTTACTATTGCAATATATATATGTCGCTTTACGAAAGTCTTATCGACGGTCGCTGCGAGGCAACCCGTCCGTATGGCCGCGAAAAGAGGACGTCAATCCAGACGGCTGACGCGGCGGCCCTCGCTGCGCGCTTCGATAAAGGCGCCTGCGATCTTCATCATGAATGCCTTGCTGAAACGACCGAGGGGCTTACCGTCGGATTCGATGTACCAGGAGCGTTCGGCAATATCGTAGTTGTATTCGTCAACCACGATCCAGCAGCGTTTGAGATCGGTCAGACCGGCGCGGCGGCACTCGATAGCGGAGACTTCCAAACCGACCGATCGCTGGTCGGTGGCTGGGTGGTTATCGCCAGGAGCGCGAGATGGGTCAGGCCATCTCTTGCGCCGCGGACAGCGATGACCACGCAGGTCGGTCGGCTCTTGCGGCCTTCCGTTTCGCCGCGCTCGTGTTGCCATGCCCAAAGATACGGGTAGGAGATCACCTGACCAGGCAGAAATCTACCGCTCATCATCGTATCCTTCCCCGCGCGCCAACCGGTCGATCTCGGCGTCGAAGAGTTCCGCGTGTTCCTCCGGCATCTCGGAGACATGGTATGCGCGGCGGGGATCGCCGCCGATGCGCATCCGTTCGTAGTGCTCGTAACTCATCAGCACGAACCGGGGTTTCCGGTGCTTGGTGAGAATAACGGGTTCGCGGCTGGCAACGTCGGTGACGTCGCCTACCTGCTTGTTGAGATCCCCCGTCGTGAACTGGCGCATGGCTGGACTCCTTGATCAGTCTCCATATTATCCAGATTTTCTGGATTTGCAAGAAAACGGCGCTCACGCGCCGTCCTCCGCGAACCGCCAGACGGGGATGCCGAGCCGACGCGCCTTGTCGGCGAGGTTCTCGGTGATGCCGGAGCCGGGAAAGACGATCAGGCCGTAGGGCACCACCGACAGCAGCTGGTCGTTGCGGCGGAACGGTGCGGCCTTGGCGTGCCGGTTCCAATCCGGCTTGAAGGCGATCTGCGTGACCTTGCGGTTTTCCGCCCAGCAGGCGGCGATGCGCTCGGCCCCGCGCGGGCTGCCCCCGTGGAGCAGGACCATGTCGGGATGCTTCTCGCGGGCCTTGTCGAGCGCATCCCAGATCCGGTCGTGATCGTTGCAGTCGAGGCCGCCGGCGAAGGCGATCTTGGTCCCGGCAGGCACCAGCACCTCGGTTTCGGCGTGTCGGCGGGCGGCGAGGAAGTCGCGGCTGTCGATCACCGCCGCGGTCATCGCCTGGTGGCTAACCTTGGAGCCGGTGCGCGGCCGCCAGGCCGATCCGGTCTGCGCCTCGTAAAGGTCGGCCGCCTCGTCGCGCATGATTTCGAGCACGTTGCGGCGCTCGATATAGGTGATGCCTTCCGCGGTCAGCCGCTCCAGCTCGACCGACTTCACCTCGGAGCCGTCCTGCTCCTGCTGGCTCGAACGCTGCGCCTCCTCGTTGCGGTCGAGGCTGCGGGCGACGCGCTCGGCGGCACGGTGGAAGACGTTTGCGAAGGACCAGAGCAGGTCGTCGAGATCGGGTTCGAGCCTGGTGTCGCCAAGCATGCCGGCGAAGGTCTCGACGATTCCGGCGAGGCCGGCCCGGATCACTTCGTCGTCGGGAAGTGGCCGAGGATCAGGTTCGTCCTGATGCGGGCGATGGCCGTACATCTGCAGTTCGAGGATGACGCGGTCGGTCGGCGAGGAGGCGTGGTAGGGCTCGTAGGCGTCGTCGAGAGGAAGCTCGTAGGTCATGGCGTGTCTCCGTCGGTTATGGCCGCGCCTATCGCGGCCTGACAGCGCATCCCGGCCGCGCGCCGGGCGCGGCCGCACCGAAGGCCGGAGCGCGAGCGGAGGACGGCGAAGCCGTTGCGGCCGTGACTGGGGGTGGCAGGGGTCGCCTCTCAGGCCGGCCGCGGGCGCGGCCTCTCTGGTGGAGCGCCGCCATGTCTGCAGGCTGTCCGGCGACGCCGCGCCGGCCCGCGTGCCGGCCCGACCCATTCATCCGGGCGGCAGGAAGAGACGGGCATCCTCCGGGACAAGCTGGTCACTGAGCCATGCTGCGAGATGGGCCGGGCCGAGATGACGCAGGTCGTCGTTGAAATCGCCGAGCTGCGGCCGCAACACCAGGGCGAGGATCCCGGCTTCGCCGGCTCGCTGGCTGAGACGCTCGATGCCGTGCCGGCCGGCGGCATCGGCATCGGCCGCGATGTAGAGGCGACGGCAGCCAGGCGGGAAGGTCAGGCCGGCGAGGTGATTGGCCGAAGTGGCGGCGGCAACCGGCAGCGCCGGCATCACCACCTTAAGCGACGCCATCGTCTCGAACCCCTCGCCGGCGGCCATGACCGGGGCGAGCGCACCGGGCTCAAGGCCAAGCCAGATGGCGTTGCCCAAGAGATGACCCAGTGAGCGGCGTGGATCGGCGAGTTGCGCCTTGCCCTGACCCGAGGGATCAAGCCAGGTGCGTTGCAGGCCGGTGATCTTCCCGTCGAAGCTGGTGACAGCGGCAATGAGGGCAGGAAGGGTCCGCGTCTCGCCGGTCACGAAATCCCGGTAGTAGCAGCCGGGATGGAAGCGCAGCGCGTGCTCATGCCAGGAGAGCAGAATGCCGCGGCCGGCGAGGTATCGTTCGGCCGGCGTGCCAACGATTGGCTGCGACATGGCGAACAGGCGACGCGCGGCGTCGGGGGAACCGCGTGACGCGGCAGGCTGGCGCTGCGCGCCAAGGGGCTGGGGCGATGGCAGCGGCATGGAGAGGAAGCGACGTGCTTCGTCCGCGACCTCGCGGAAGTCGACCAGACCACAGCTCAGCTCGATGACGTCGAGCAGGTCGCCATGTTCCCCCGACGACTCGTCGACCCACTTTCCGGCTGCCTTGCCGCCCACCGCTTTGAGGCGCACATGCATGGAGCGGCCGCGCGTGTTGCGGACATCGCCGACCATCCAGTAGTTGCCGGAGCGATGGCCGTTGGAGAGATATTCGCGGCACACCGCCTCGGCATGTTCGCCAAGGCGGTGTGCCAGCTCGGAGGCCGAGACGGTCATGATCGTCTCTCCCCTCACGCCGCTGCCGCCTGGTCGGTGACGCCGACCAGTGTGTGTCGGTCGAGGAGCGCGGCGAGGATGGACGGTCCTTGCTCGCTCGTCGGGATGAACAGCCGGAGCTTCCAGGAGATGATCTCGGCGATCAGGCCTAGCGCCTTCAGCCGCGGAAGAAAAGCGTCGGTAAAGCCGATCAGCTCGATACGGTGGTCGTTCATCACCCGACTGCGGCGCAGGATCAGTCCGTCAGCGAGTTGCAGTCCGATCCTGCCTTCCACGAGCCCAGTCCAGGCATCTTGCGGGGCGAGCTTGGGTACATCGTCGAGCCCCAGATTGCGGAACATGGTCGCGACAAGCGTCGGCGCGATGTGACGACCGATGGGATGCGTTCGCCGGCATCGGTCTGGATCCGGTAGACCTGACAATCATGATCCGGCAGCCGACGCCAGATCGGCAACAGCAGACCCGTCACGATGTGAAAGGTGCTGGTGGTGAACTCCGGGACGGCGGTGACTTCTGCCTGCCACAGCTCGCAGAACAGTTTTCGGTCGGCCGGCTGCCAGTGTGTTTCGGCAAGGGCGTCGAGACCGAAGCGCAGCTCGTCCGTCGGCCGCAGCAGGCGCACGCGATGCTCTATCGCGCCGTCGTCGAGCATCAGGCTCGCCGTCGGCAGCAGGATCGCCGCGCGGCTCGACCGTGTGTTCACCAGCAGAACCGATTGGGGCTCCGCACGGGCAATGGCCAGCGCATCAATGAGCCCGAGCGGCCGGATGCGGTCCTTGCGCGCGACTGTCAGCACATGCGACTGCGCGCCGGAGACCGGGTGCGCGTAGACGGCGCGGCGATCGGTGACGACCATGCTCTCCGCCGTGATCGTCTCCAGGCCCTTGTCATAATTGCCGGCAGCGATCGCGCCCTCGACCTTAGCCGCCATTAGCTGCTCGAACACCTCGAACAGCAGATTTTGGGTTTCGATGCGCAACGCCAGTAGGCGATTGAGCCAGGTCGTGATCGGCGGCAGTTCGTCGCGCAGCCCCCCCTCGTCACTCGTCAGCGACAGCCCGGTCACGGTCTCGAAGGTCGTTAGCGAGCAGCCCTGGATCTTGCCTTGGTGCAGCAGATGATAGAACTGCCGCAACGCTGCGCGGGCATAGGGGCTTTCGAGATTGTCCTCGGCACGGAACAGCCCTGCCCCGCCGGTCTGACGCTGGCCGCGCGTGATCGCGCCCAGCGTGTCGAGCCGTCGTGCGATCGTCGACAGGAAGCGCTTGCCGGCCTTCACGTTGGCGGCCATGGGCCGGAACAGCGGCGGTTGCTTCTGATTTGTGCGGTGGGTCCGTCCGAGACCCTGGATGGCGTTGTCGGCGCGCCAGCCGGCCTCGAGCAGATAGTGCTTGCGCAGCCTCTGGTTCTTCACCCCAAGATCGGCATGATAGGAGCGGCCGGTGCCGCCGGCATCCGAAAAGATCAGTACGCGCTTGTCGTCATCCATGAAACTCTGGGTCTCGGCGAGATTGGCCGAGCCAGGGCGGTTTTCCACGGCCAGCCGGTCGATACCGTCGCGGCCGGTCTTCTTCACGATGCGGCGCGAGCGGCCGGTCACCTCGGCAACGGTGTCGGTGCCAAAATGATGGATGATCTGGTCGAGGGCGCTGCCGACCGGTGGCAGCGATGCGATTTTTTCGATCATCTCGTCGCGCCGGCGAACGGCCTCCCGGCATTGGACGGGATTGCCGTCGGCGTCGTGGACCGGCCGCGAATAGACGTTGCCTTCCGCGTCCGAATATTCCTCGAACAACTGGGTGGGGAAGGAGTGCATCAAGTAGCCGCCGACGTACTCGCGCGGCGTGACGTCGACATGCAGGTCAGACCATTCCTCGGTCGGAATCTCGGCAAGCCGTCGTTCCATCAGCGCCTCGCCGGTCGAGACGATCTGCACGACCGCCGAATGACCTTCGACCCGGTCCTTTTCGATCGCGCCGATCAGGGTCGGCGTCATCATCGAGGTGATGAGATGGCTGAAGAAGCGTTGCTTGGTGCTCTCGAAGGCTGAGCGCGCCGCTGCCTTGGCGTTGCGGTTCAGCGTGCCGGACTCACTGGTGATGTTGGTCGCCTCGAGCGCGGCGGTCAGGTTGTTGTGAATGACCTGGAATGCATCTGCATAGGCGTTGTAGATGCGGATCTGTTCCTCGGTCAGCGCGTGCTCGAGCAAGACGTATTCGACCCCGTCATAAGAGAGCGAACGCGCCGCATAGAGGCCGAGCGATTTGAGATCGCGGGCGAGCACTTCCATCGCCGCGACACCGCCATCCTCGATCGCGGCGACAAATTCGGCGCGGTTGGCGAAGGGAAAATCCTCGCTGCCCCAGATGCCGAGACGCTGCGCATAGGCGAGATTCTCGACCGCGGTGGCACCGGTCGCGGAGACGTAGACGACGCGCGCGTCGGGAAGGGCGTGCTGCAGCCGCAGTCCCGCCCTTCCTTGCTGCGACGGGGCGACGTCGCCACGCTCGCTTTTGCCGCCAGCTGCGTTGGCCATGGCGTGGGCCTCGTCGAAGACGATGACGCCATCGAAAGATTTTTTGGCCCCCGACGGGTTTCCTCCAATCCTCGTCGGGTTTTCTTTAATCGCCGTCGGGCCTTCGGCCCTCCCTGACTCTTGGGCCACCCAGTCGAGGATCTGGGCTATCCGGGATTTCTTGCCCTCCCGTTCCTGCGAGCGGAGCGTCGCGTAGGTCGTGAACAGGATGCCCTCGGCAAGGCGGATCGGCGTGCCCTGCCGGTAGCGCGACAGCGGCTGAACGAGAAGCTTTTCCTGTCCGAGTGCTGCCCAATCGCGCTGGGCATCTTCCAGCAATTTGTCCGACTTGGAAATCCAGATTGCACGGCGGCGCCCCTGCAGCCAGTTGTCGAGGATGATGCCGGCGACTTGCCGTCCCTTGCCACAGCCGGTTCCGTCACCCAAAAACCATCCACGGCGGAAGCGGACAGCGTTCGCAGCCCCTTCTGGGGCGGCCGAGACGACATGCCAGGTTTCGTCAACCGTCCAGGTGCCGGCGAGATGGCCGCAATGGGCGTCGCCGGCATAGATGACGCTTTCGAGCTGGGCGTCCGACAGCAGGCCCTCATCGATGATCGCATCAGGAAGAAGCGGCCGATAGGAAGGTTTTGGCGGCGCGACGGCGGCCATTGCGGCCGACTGCACGAGCGGCGTCGGATGCGGCTTTGCGCGGGGAATGTCGATCGACTGGAGCGCGTAGGGTTCGTAGATCGAATCGGTGAGGCGGCGGCCCTCTTCCGGCATCCAGTCGCGTAGCTCATAGGCGAGGGGGACTGCCGGCGTGCTGTTTGCCTTGACCTGGCTGGCTGGTTTCGCCCGCGCAATCGGGCGGACCGCCGTTGAGACAGCGAGGGGTGAAGCTCTCGCGGCCGATCGGCCGCTCATGTGCATGGCGGCATTGCGCGGGATGACGTTGGACAGCGCGCCGATCGAATCGGGAAAACCGCCCGGTAGCCGGGTCGGCAGATCCCTGATCCAGGCGAGCAACGTTTCGACATCAGTGGCCTTGCCCGGCGACCGGACGAACCCGGTCGGGTCGGTAGCAGGAACTTTGTCGATGATGGTCAAGCGGGTCTCAGTGGTGGTGCCATGGCGGGCGTAGACACGACCGTCGAGCGCCGCGGTGAAGATGACGGTGCCCTGCTGCTGCAGGCGTTCGAAGGCCGGCCGCCATTTGGGGTTTTCCGGAGACAGCCCGGTGCCGGTGATGGCGACGAGGCGCCCGCCTGGACGCAGGCGTGCGAATGCGGAAGAGAGGTGCCGCCATGCCGCATCAGTGACATGGCCCTCGACATTGGCGCCGACGCTGAAGGGTGGATTCATCAGCACGACGGACGGCTCGATGGCCGCGTCGAGATGATCGTCGATATGGGCGGCGTCGTGCCGCGAGACGGGGACCCTTGGGAACAGCAGGCCGAGGAGATCGGCCCGCGTCGCGGCAAGCTCATTGAGGGCGATCGAGGCGCGCGCCATTTCGGCATGAACGGCGAGCAGGCCCGTGCCGGCCGAGGGTTCGAGAACGAGGTCGCAAGATGCGACCGCCGCGGCGTGCGCCGTGACGAAGGCCAGCGGCAAGGGTGTGGAGAGCTGCTGCAGGGCCTGGCTCTCGTCGGACCGTCGCGTATGGGTGGGAAGTAGTTCGGCAATGCGCTTAATCATCGCCAGCGTTGCCTGCGGCGTGGTCGACCGCGACAGGATCGCAGGGCCGAACCGGCGCAAAAACAGCACCTGGGCAACTTCGAGCGCTTCATAGGCGTCCTTCCAGACCCACAACCCTTGCGCATCGCTGCCGCCAAAACTGGTCGTCATGGCGGTGCGCAGTGCGGCGGTGGTGACAGGCTCGCCCTGTTCTAGGAAAGGCAAAAGCAGCGTTCCCGCCTGATGGATTGCCTGGGCGTTGTTGATGGAGGCAGGCGTCGGCGCGTCGAGGGGAGCAGCAGTCCGGGCAACGGCCGGTGTGGGCGAAACAATGTTCATGGAAATGTCCTTCGCGAGAGGGGTGTGGCGCCCGCGCCGGCACTCTCTCCGCGCCAGCCGGGCCACACTCGTCCCGGCCTCCCCTCTGCCTCTGGCGCCGATGCACCAAAAGGGGTTGCGCTCTGCGCAAACCCATGACTTGAATGCGCACACAGGGATGCGGCGGCGACCTGGAGCTGTGGAGGTGATGCGACGGTTCAGAATTGGCAGTGCGGTCTACGATGAGGCAGCGCCTGACCTGCAGGCGGCGCTTGCAATCGCCTATGCCCGCACCGAGCGTCCGCTATGCCTGTGCCGCGAGCCAGGCTGCCCGATGTACATCGCCCGCATCGGCGACCTTCATCTGATCAAGCGCATGCCGCTCAGCGGCGGCGGGCATGATCCGTCCTGTGATTCCTATGAATCACCTTACGAACTGTCCGGGCTGGGCGCCTTGATGGGCAGCGCGATACAGCTCGATCCGCAAAACGGCTTGGCCGCCCTCAAGTTGGACTTCAGCCTGTCGAAGACAGGGAGCCGCGCGGCATCGGTGCCTGCGGGGCAAAGTTCCGCCAGCGTAACCGCCGATCCCAGGAGAATGTCGCTGCGTAGCCTGCTTCATTATCTCTGGCACGAGGCCGAACTGACGGTCTGGACATCGAGGTGGGCCGGCAAACGGCATTGGTGGAATGTCCGCTGGCATCTCCTCGAGGCTGCCGGGCAAATGACAGTGAGGGGCGGACCACTCGCCGATATCCTGTTCGTGCCCGAGCCGTTTCGGGCCGAGAACAGGCAAGCCATCGAGCAGCGTCGCAACGCGGTTCTCGGCACGGCGCTCCCGCCGAAATCAGGTCCACGAAAGTTGCTCGTCCTGGTCGGCGAAGTGAAGGAGATCGTGCCCGCCCGCTCCGGTCAGAAACTCGTCATCAGGCACTTACCTGGTTTTCCCTTCATCATCGACGATGCATTGCATCGCCGCTTGCAGGCGCGTTTTGAAAAAGAATTGTCGCTGTGGGCAGCGGATTCCAGCTCGCATCTCATGACGATCGCGACGTTCGGACTGAACCCGGCCGGCCTCGCCATTGTCGAGGAGGTCGCGTTGATGGTGGTGTCCGAGAACTGGATTCCCTACGAGACTGTCCCGGAGAAAAGGCTCGTCGATGGGCTCGCCCGCCTTCGCGAGAAGAGTGTGAAGGGATTGCGCTTTGACCTGCAACCCGACCAGCCGATCGCCAATGCGTTGCTTCAGACCAGGGACGAGCCGATCGCGCTCTTTGTCGTTCCGGCCGGAGCGGACCAGAACTTCGAAGTGTCGCTCGACGAAATGATCGCCGCGCGACCGAAGATCGGCTCCTGGGTGTGGCGGGTCGGCGAAGGCGATATGCCGCCGCTACCGCCTTGAGTGTCGGCGGAATTTCCGTGGCTGCTTCAGTATGCCTTAGGCCAGGCCCAGCTTCCTCTTGAGCTCGGCATTTTCCTTGCGCAGACGGTCGGCAAGCAGGCTCTTGAGGCGCTTGTTCTCTTCTTCGAGCGCGACAAGATCACGGAGATCGCCGCTGTCTGAAGAAGGTGCGGCAGCCCTCTTCCAATAATAGTAGGTCTGCTCGGATATGCCGGCCTGGCCAACCGCAATCTTGCTGGTCGCGCCGCCAGCGATCGATTTCTCGATCTGGGCAAGCTTCTGGGCGCGTTCATTCTCGGAATATGTCTTGCGGGCGGTCTTCGCTGCCACGGGAGCTTCCGCCGCCTGGGGTGTAGGTTTCGCTCCGTTCTTGCGGACCGGCTTTACGAGCTCTGCCTTCGCTTTCTTTGCTCGCGGAACTTTCTTCTTGGATTCAGGCACTTCCACTTTGGCTGGGGCTCCTGTCGTCTGAACAGTCTGAGCGTCGTGAAAATCGGCCATCATATACTCCGCTTGTGGTGTTTCCCCTTCTTCAGCATCAAGGGGTCTTATACTGAAGTCAATGACCTGGGAATTTGGGAGCGGAGCAGCATGAGCCGGTTGCGTCATCTCCGTGGCAATTTTGGACAGGTCGAGATCGCCCCAGATCGAATGGCTAGGCTTCTGCTTACCGCGCCTCTGTTTCACCTCCACGATGAATGGCCGGATCTGGCGCTTCATAGTCTGTTCCTTGATGTGAACATGACTTGCAAGCCAAGTCGCTGTTCGTGTTAGCGAGTATCCGACGTATCTTATCGCTCTCGCCGTGCTTTATCGGAGAAGCCCCGCAACGAGCAAGCGGTGTGTCATGGGCCTAGGGCAACCGGCTAAATCAACGGGGGCAAACATGCCTACCGAGAGAGAGCTGCCTCATACACCGATGTTCAGGCGTCTAGCCGGCGGAGTGCGATGACTGTGCACAATCCGGTTGGAGCGATTGCAATCCCTATTTTCTTGGGAACTAATCTCCTCATGGCGGCGGATGAGCTGGACGCGCTTGTTTTCGGGATGGCGGTCGACAGCGTTCGTGCGCTTTCTGTTCCTTTCGCGGAAAAAGTTTCAGAAATCGCCCACAGAAGCCACGGCGTCCTGCTTTTCAATTTGCGCATCAATGGCGACATGGAACTTCAGCGCGTCGCCGCCATCCGGTATCCCAGCAATCAGACAGGCGTTCTGGTGCTGGATAAGCAAGGCCGTTTGACCAGCCATTGCATGGTCAATGGCGCTTTCTCCAGCTTTATCGCTCCTTTGGAGGACTGGAACACGCTGCCGCTCGCAACGCAGGCCAGGACGAGTATCGCCGGCCCGGCCAGCCTGTTCATCGGCGCTTTACGCAATGCCGGATACCTCCCGCGTGGCTGGCACTGACCCGAAGTTTTTCTGAGGGCCGGATGCTTATATACTCGTATACTCGGGGCAGTTGGCCATACGATCTCGAAGGTCTCAACAGCTGAGGATGCGCCGCACGCGGGTGCATACATTGAGCGAAAGTCGGTCACCGTGATGGAGAGGTTTCGGCGTCGAGGCGCGGTTCTTATAGATGTCCATCGTCGCCTTCCTTCGTCAGCTCCGACGCAATCGCACTTTGGACAGGAACTCGTCGATCTCGAGATCCGACAGATCATCGAGCAGCTTGAAGGCAGCATCATGCCTTCCGGCGTTGATGAGAATCGTGCGTTTGCCGCGATGTTCGGCCCACCCGGTCTCGGGGTCTGCGTTGCGGGCGGTCCCCCTGAGTTCGACAGGGGTTATGTTCCAGATCGCCTCGAGCTTCCGAGCGGGTCATGCTGTCGCTCGCGCCGGTCTCGTGGGCGATGATGGCGGCGCGCATCTTGTCTGGCGACTGCCGATCCGTGAGATCGCAGAAGCCGTGAAACCAGCGCTCGCGGCCCCGGATCCGGATCGCGAAGAATTCGCTGGTCACGTTGCCGGCCTTATACTCCGACATGCCGAACATGCCGGTGCGCATGAAGAGCGGCGGCAACAAATCGAGCATGAAATGGTATTCGGACGCGGTGATCTCGAACCACTCGGCTGAATAGGGAGTGCCGGAAAGCGGATCGATGCCGGGAGTGTCTTTGTGTCGGCTGAACAGTTGAAACATCTGCTCGCGGGTGGCAACGCCGTCGAGCACCTTCCTGAAGGGTGGATGTGCGGTCATGGGGTCTCCTGAACGCAGCTCGGCCACGCGCGGCATTACCGCGCCATGGCAACTGCTTGCTGTGTTGTGGCTGGCGACGGGCAGAGCCCGCGGCCGGCGCGTGCACTGGCGATGATGGGATTTGCAGGGGTTTAGGCGGCGCGTCGCTCAGAGGAACACGAAGCGTCTCGACCAACCCCGGTGATGGCACGGACGGCGGCGGCGAGCGCCGGAATGTCGTCCAGCATGCCGAGTGCGACGAAGTGGTTGGCCCCGCCGGTGCAGTCCTTGCGGCCCTTGCAGGTGCGGATCAGGATGCCGTGACCTGAGGACAGACCGAACTGACCGACCTGAATGTAGGCACGGTCATGGTGCAGGGTTATTTCACCGCAAACCGCTATGCCCGCCCTGTTTGAGCGCAGGTCAAAGCTTCCCTGCGGCAGCGCAAGTTCGGCGGCGAGTTTCTTCAGCTGTGAACGGGCTGTGGTGTGGAAACGTCTCTTCTGCTGCTCGTCGTAGGAGCAGGATCTTTTCCAGTCGAACATGTCGATCTCCATGAAACAAAAACGCCCGGGCGCGCTATGGCGATCCCGGGCTTAAGAGTGAGTTGGAACTGAAAAGGGTCCGGCGAAGGTGCCGGACCGGTGGGACCGGGAGGCCGACTATTCGGCGGCCTCGAGGTGGTCCGTTTCGTCGCCGTCGATGGTCACCGGTTCATCGGAGGATGGATCCGCATCGTCGGCGAGGAAGGCCGGCAGCTCGGCGGCATCGCCGTCGAGGGCTGCCTCGTCCGACATGTCGCCGGCGACCGCGTCGCCAGCATCGACAGACACTTCATCGACCTCAACGCGCAGCGGCTCGGGCAACCAGTTCGAGCCTTCGAGAAGACGGGCGGCTTCACGGGCCATGATGTCCTTCTTCATGTGGTCGATCAGTTGCGCCGAGTTTGCGCCACGAGCTTCACGGACAGCCTGTAGAATCCGCGCCTTGGTGAGCCGCCCGAGGAACTCGACCGTGGGCGTCCAGCCGGCGTCGACCATGTCGAACTGGAGCGAGCGGCCAAGCACGTCGGCATGCTCGAGCGCCTTCGCTCGCCTGTTCCAGGGTTCGACCACCGCATTGAGGGTCAGCGAGACGCAGTGCGCGAACAGCGCCTTGCGGCTTGGCTCGTCGAGATCGAGAAGGAACGCCCACAGGCCCTCCGCCTCCTCGGGTAGGTCGCGATCCCAGGCTTGGTGCCGCTCGGCGATCTCCTTTGCCCAGGACGTCTCGGCAAGACCGTCGACCTGGCTGAAGCTGCCGCTCTTCAGGCTCATCTCCAGGCAGGTGTCAGGGGCGAAGCGATAGAACGCTTGCAGGACAAAGGCATGAAGTGCCGCTACAAAGGCGATGTCGACGTCGCCGGCGAGCGCATTGCGCAACGCCAGCGTCCGCTGCGCGGTTAGGTCAAAAATGAGCCGATCAGGCAGCGGCTTGACGCCATCGTCCTCACTTTCGTCTTCGGAGCTGTCACCCACCGGCTTGCCGTTGACAACAACACCATTACTGTCGTCGCCGTCGGATCGTGCTCGGCCCTCGGCGTCCCCTTCCTCGTCATCATTGACCTCCCTGGTCTCGGGCCGCGGTTCGTCCTCGGCGCGCACAAAACCGGCATCGACCTGCAGCTGCCCGTTCGCAGCGAGTGTCACGAATGCACCGGCGATGGCTTTCTGGGCAGGGTCGTAGCTTTGAGGGCGATCATCGATTGCATCGAGCTCGGCACCCAGCTGGTCGAGCTTCGCCTCAATTGCTTCGTCGGTCTCCTCTGCCTTGGCATAGTCCGCATCCAGCTTGTCGTATTCGGCCTTCAGGGCGTCGTAGCGTTCGATCTCCTCGGCGCTGAGCTCCTGCGCCTCGGCGTAGATGCGCCGCATTCCGGAGGTGTGGCCATAGGGAAAGCTGATCGCCGCCTCCACCCATTTCCAGCCTTCGGCGCGGATCGCCTCGGCATCCACCTTCAGCCTGTCGAAGACAAGCTGCTCGAGGAGTGCGGCATCCTGGAACCAGCCGCCGGAATCCTGCTCGAACAGGTCGCGAAGGATGACACCTCCAGCCGCTTCATAGGCTTCGGCACCGACATAGACGGCCCGGCGATCATCGGCTCGCACCGTCGTCTCGGTCAGCAGGCGCCTGATGTAATAGGGTTCCTGCGTGTGCGAGCTGGCAATTCGCTCCCAGATCCGTTCCTGGCGCGCGTGATCGTCGGAGATCGAAAACGCCATGATTTGCTCGAGCCGGATTTCATCCTTCTCGTAGAAGCCGAGCAACTTCGGCGATACCGATGCTAGCCGCAGGCGTTGCCTCACTGTCGCCGGCGACACGAAGAAACGGGCGCCGATCTCCTCCGGATCGAACCCCTGATCACTAAGCGTCTTGAAGGCCCGAAACTGGTCGAGCGGGTGCAGGTCGGCGCGCCGCAGGTTTTCGGCAAGCGAGTCCTCTTCGGCCGAGGTCTCTTGCCCGCGGTTGACGATGCAGGGGATCGGCTCGTTCTTGGCCAGGCGCTTTTGCTTGATGAGGATGCCGAGCGCGAGATAACGTCGGCCGCCGGCGGGCACCTCGAACGTGCCGGTCTCCTCGCCCTCGCCGTCGAGCACGGGACGGGTGTTCAGGCTTTGGATCAGCTTTCGCCGTCCGATGTCTTCGGCCAGCTGCTCGATCGACACGCCGTCCTTGATGCGCCGAACATTCTTCTGCGACAACACCAGCTTGTCATAGGGAATATTCTCCGCGGCGTTCATCGCGATCTTCTGAATGGCGTTCTTAGCCATGGTCAAGGTTCTCCATGACGGGCGGCCCGGGGCCTCTCCCCGAACCTCCAAGCCCGTCAAAAACCCTCCCCTCCCCCCTCTGCCTCCAAGCCTCACGCCGACCCGGCCCCGGCTCGCGGATCTCGACTCGACCGAGCCGCCCGAGGGGCCTCCTGCTTGTTGGCGTTACCGGGTTCTCCCACGAAAAGAGCGCCGTCCTCTTGCCTCGCGGAGGACCGCGCTGGAATTGATGGAGACGGCCGAAGGCGAGGCCGGCGGCGAGAGTTTTCGCCGCCGGCTTCTGTGGACTCAGTTGGCGAAATCGAGAAGCTTCTTGGCTTTGCCCTCCATGTCCAGGCGGACATCCTGATGCGACTTGTCGCGCGCGACCCGCGTGATGCCCTGCACGAAATCAAAGATCGATTCCGGTGGTCTGCCTTCCTCCATGAGAACAGTATCGATGATCTTTGTGGTCTCGGACTTGGAGAAGCCGCGCTTGCGCAGGAAGCCCTGGCGATCGTCTTCGTCTCTGGCAACGATCCTTCGCCGCGCCGTCTTGATGCCGTTGACGAACGGCATGGGGGAGGAATCGGCAAACTGGATCAGGGCCGGCTCGGCTTCCAGGGCGAAACGGGAGGCCGCGTATTTTGAATGGCGGATGGTGATTTCCTCGAAATCTTCCACGCCCCACAGATTGCGATTCTGACACACCGCGCGCAGATAGAAGCTGGCGATCCCGAGGGTGCGGGCTCCGACTTCGGAATTCCAGCAATAGAAGCCGCGGAAATAGAGATCCGGTTCCCCATTCGGCAGCCGCCCGGCCTCGATCGGGTTCAGATCATCGACGAGGAACACGAAGATATCGCGATCAGAAGCGTAGAGCGTCGTGGTGTCGCTGGAGATGTCGACGTGCGGATTGTAGATTCCCGTCGACCAGTCCAGCACGCCGGGTACCTTCCAACGCGTGTCGCCGGTACCGTTGCCGGCTATCTTCTGCACGGCGTCGACCAGTTCTGAGTCAAATATTCTGCCGTAATCTGGGCCTGTTACGGCTCGCAGCTCGAGGCGTCCGTTCTCAATTTCCAGCGTCTTCACCTGCTCGGTGCGGTGGTTGAGGAGACCGTGCTGGAGATTGATCGCGGCGAGCGGGGCTGGAAGCTGCCGCAGATAGGTGGCCGGTGCGCCGACCAGGCTGGCGAGTTGGCCAAAACTCCAATGCGTGGGGGCAACAGGGGCAGGCGCATCGGGCAGCATTAGCCTCAGGCGCTCCGGATCGTCTCGGCTGGCCTCGACGCGGATGAGCTCACTTTCGACGATGCGGGTCTTGCTGCGCTCCGACCGGCTCTTCACCGCATTTCCAAGGTCGTTGAGCGAAAGGTATCGCTCGTCCGCCGGCCGGTTGAACCATTCTGACGACACGCGGCCAATACGCTGGCCGCGGCTGATGTCGACCTTGTAACCGGCACGCTCGTTGCGCTTGGGCGCAAGAATTTCCATTTGTGTCATGGTTGTAGCTCCTTGGCGGACGCCGGGAGACTCTCTCCCGGTCTTTACCCGCCACCGCACCCCGCCCGCCCTCTTCCTCTCCCGGCACCCGCGCACCGCTAGCAGCGTCGCCATTGCGGCAGCGGCCGCCTCAAGGCTGGCACCCAGAAAGGAAGGCTGGGGCTTCAGGAAAGCCCGAGCCTGGGACCAAGCGCCGCTTCACCTTCCGGACGCGTCAGAATTCGCTGTGCTTTCTTGCGCAACAAGACCGGTGCCCATCCAAATTCAGGTAGCGGCCTGCTGAAATTGGACGGGCAACTTGTCTTGAGATTGGCAACCGTCAGTTCTGTCCTGGCCCTAGCCACAAATGTATAAATTGACCCAACGTCATGATACGCGAAGACCGTGTCACAGTCGGAATTGAGAGTGTAATTGCATGTCGAGCAGGTTCGTCCGGCCCGTGGTGGTGCAAGTTGGCCGGCATGACCGTGAGCGCATCATATTCGATGTGAACGACGCAGCGACGATCCTGCTGCGGAGTTTCCCTCATCAGACGAACAAGCGAAAACTGGCTATGGATGCATGTCTTCAGGTTCTGCGTGGTGAAGCACAGCCGCCGGTAGCTAGACGGGCCTTCGTTGTAGCGGCGTTAGAAGCGAAAATCCTACGCAGCGACTGAGGTCCAAACGATATTAGCCTCGATCACAGTGGCAGCGGCGGATGGCCGGCGAGATCAAAAAGTTCGGATTTTTGGTTCAAAATGCGAGCACCGCCTGTGCAGATGCTTCGCGCGGCTGCGAAACCACGAACGTGCCGGCAGGCAGCGGCCGAAGCAGCTCTTCTTCCAAGCAGGTCCCGCCGTCGAGCCAAGCCATCCGCTGATCGCGCCGCAGCACTGCCATCTGCCGGTCGTGGAAGGGCGCCACGTCGTCGTTCGCCTCGATCGTCAGGATGGCATAAGCCTCAGGCCAGTCCCGTGTCGCCGGGCGCCAGACTCCAGCGAAATAGAACCAGTCACCGTCGGCGAGCGAGAAGCTATAGGCCTTGCCCCTGCTCCGGTGCCGGAACTCGGATGCCGGAACGAGGCAACGGTGACTGGGAAACGTCCTGCCCTCAGCGCGCACAACGGTGAAGGGCCTGCCTCCAACTTCGCTGGGCTGAAGGCCCCAAGGCAGCTCTGCCATCTCAACATCGCCGCCGTAGCGCCTTATGATGACGCGGCGTTCGTCGAGCGATGCGTCGGAATCGAAAACCGTCGCGCTCATGGTCACGCGAACATAACAGGAACACGATCGCTGTGCAATGCGATCGGACGGAGGATCGATGTGCAATGACTATCGATTGATGGTGGACGTCGCTTCGATCGTGGAGGACTTCGCCGACCTGAAGATCAAGATCCGCTTCGGAGAAGGAGCGCCGAACCTCGAGGCGCGCGAGGACATCAAGATAACGGACGTGGCGCCGATCATCAGGATGATCGAGGGCGTGCTCGGCGAAGGCGACTTGGTGCAGCGGCGCTGGAGCTGGCCTGGACCGAACAAGCGGCCGGTCTATAATTTCCGTTCGGAGGGCCGAGAATTCACCTCCGGTCGCTGCCTGATCGTGGCGGACGGTTTCTACGAGTTCACCGATCCGGAAGACCCCAAGAAGAAGCGCAAGGACAAGTGGCTCTTCGCAAAGAAGGACGAGCCGATCTTCTGCATCGCCGGCATCTGGCGTGAAATGCCTGAGGTCGGCGAGGGCGCACAGGGACACAGGAGATCCGCCTGTTTATTACTCCAGACCTAACCAATGCCCCCTGACAGCTATCTACCGGTAGAGTCTCGGGTACTTGGCCTTCTCAGTCTGGCAATCATCCCTACGCCGCACCGCTTTGTTCAAAGCGGCCTCATAGGCGCGGATGGCCCTCGTGAACTTAGGTCGATTGGTGTCAGGTGTTTATCCAGACCGTCGTATAAAAGGACTGGAACAGCTATAATTGCTTTTCCACCTTCGGTTGGCCTCAGCGCCCGGCATCTTTGAATAAACCGATGACGTTACCTGCCATTGTAGCGGCCAAATTCAACTTGGCGTCGGGCATCCGAGCCAGGAAGTTAATGTTTTGCTCCCCTCCCTGTCCGGCTGAAGCAGCCGAAGATATGACGCAGACTGCCGCGCCGAGTGTAATCAAAATGCGGTTCAAAAATTGCCCCCTCAATGTTTGGCGATCTCGACCCAAGCATCGCCCGTTCCTGCAATGCGAGGTTGAAATAATTCAATTCGAAAAGCAATTGGCGTTATGCGACATTGCGCGAGGATCACCGCACCCCGGGAGCAGCGAGCATCTTAGTTTCCTCGGCAGCAGCCAGGAATGCCTTCCGTGCCTCCTCAGGTTCCATCTCGTCGGCAATGCAGGCGATGCAGACGCGTACCGCTTGGTTCCATTTGGGGCCACGCTTGGTCCACTTCATCAGCTCCTGGCCGGCTGCCTCGACGTTGTTGACGTTCCGGGTCATACCGGCGCTCTCAGTCCTCACAGGGACCGGAGGGGAGAACCAATGGGTTGCCATGAGGGGAATGTAGGACGGCTATGGAATTTTGTCGGCCGATTCTTGCTTCGGCAGCTCAGAGTCTTCTGAAAGCTCCCGCGCCAGTGTGGCAAGCGTCGGTGTCAGAGTTGGTTCGCCTACAAACCTTAGGAGCCTGCGTAGCTTCCGGCAGTAGTCTTCCGAACTGATCATCCCCCGGAAGGCACGTCCCTACGCAGCATGGCCGTGAGGGTCACTGAAGGTTCCTTCTGGTTCGTCGAACGCCATAGAAACGTGACGAAGATCAAGCAGGACGGCGCGCCCTTCTTGCGGGGCCGCGATAAGCAAAATTTCGCACAATTCAGCATCCGTCTCGATTACGTGGGGGCACAGGGCACGAAGTGCTGCTAGGGCCGCTTTAGGGGACACCACGTCCCCGTCTGATGCTTCAAGAATGGCGGCGGAAAGAGCGTCAGTCGTGATGCGTGTCGGCTCGGTATCCATGATAGCCCAACCCCTAGTGCCCGAACGGCATGCTGCGCCGAACTGATGAAAGATCAACAAACGATTTCGTGCAGAATGACAGGCCAGAATGTTTGGTAGAAATTTCTGAGCGGGGGATCGGATAACTGGCTCGCGCGAGGCCCCCGTGCCCCTCCGTTTCTCACAAGCGGTGGGCAATTGAGACACCGCCAGCACGACCGAACGCCTCGACCGGCAAAGGCTGTGTCAAGCACAACGGACCTATGTCGCGCCACCCTGTATCCAGTACTGTTTTGGCAGGAAGATAGACGACGGCTGATCTCATGTGGCGCCTTCCCTCCACCCATTTCGATCTATCAAAATTAATTGTGATGGGGGGCGCGGCGGTGCTAGCGTGACTACGGGAAGCTGCTCGGGAGGAGTACCCATGGAAATACGCGACTTCGTTGCCAAGATCTCGGCTGCGCTGCGCAAGCGCCAAGCTGCCATCCCGGTCACTATGAAGCCGATCCGCTCGTCGGTGGCCGATGTTCCGCTCAAGCCGTTGCAGAGGCCAGCGTATCGACCGCGTCCACCGATTCGACCCGCCAGCAACATGTGACCAGACGCTCATTCGTCGCGGCCCTCCGGCCAGCCCTTTGCGAGCGTAAGGTCGGACATCGGAACGAAAGGCGGATACGCGAATTCTACTGCTAGGTAATTGGAATCGTCGCCCAGGCTCGCGACCCTCCACCTTGAAACTGCGAGATACGGCGACGTATTTCGCGCCGCAAGGCTCGCGCGAATAAGGCGGCAAATGGTGCGGCACATCGAGCGCACGGACCGCTCGGCGCAGAAAGTCGAGCAAGCGCTGGCCAAGTTAACCGAAGCAAACGCACCCATGGACCGGCTCACGCGGCATCAGTAGGGCCATGCTCATGCCCGCCACCGCATCGGTATGATATGCGGGGGATTGTGCGGGTGTTGCATCTGCCGTTTGCGCTGTCGCTTTGCAGTTAATGTGAGAATCGCTCGTGAATGTTTTCAGCTGGTTAGCTGTGCATCTAATTTGAGAACGCACGGGGGGTGTGCCTTCCGAACGTCATGCGGGTGCGCAGTGCTGATCAACTGCCTTCGACTGAAGGCTCGGCGAGCCGCAGTTTGGCAGGCGGCATCTTGAACGGCCGTCTACCGCGAACCGGTTGCTTTCCGTCGAAACGACCCACGACCGCTCACCGTCAAGCCGCAAGCGCAGCTTGACCGCAGCCGGTATCTCGATGGCATCATTGGGACCGGACGGCGGCGTATGGGTGATCGGCAGGACCCGGACGACCGGCAAGCCATCCTCCTGCATGGAAACCAGCGCCAGCAAACATCGCGGTATAACTATTCCGGCCATATTGGTCCGCGAGCTGGGTTGCGGACTTTTTCAACACTATCGGCCATAGGGCTACATATCCGGGTTCAACAGATCGCCGCGACTGCCTGGACCTTATGGAGCGCCCAGTCTATCGCAGACCCAAAAAGCTCAAAATGGCTATTACGATCACGACGGCGCCGACCAACCAAATAATGTTGTTCATGATTACGCTCCTTGGCCTAGCCCGAACAGGGAACATTAGATGCGGCGAAAAGTTCCTTGCGCGCGTCGCTTTGGTTGATTAGGGGTGCGCCGAGGCTTCCGGTCGGACCGAGTTAGATCCAGCGCTAGGTGAGTCGTCCGGACCAGTCGTCTATCTGGCGCTCTGCCTCTTCCTTGGCAATTCCATATCGCTCCTGAATTCGTCCGGCGAGTTGGTCACGATTGCCCTCGATGCGATCAAGATCATCGTCGGTAAGATCACCCCATTGCTCCTTCGCTTTGCCTTTGAACTGCATCCATTTTCCCTTGATTTGATCCCAGTTCACATTTTCCTCCTTTGGTGTTCAAAGGAAATGCAAATGGACACCATACGTTCCCGAACAGCGGATCACTTATGACGATTATTATTGGCGACGCAGCAAAAAGCCGCCCGGCGAAGCCAGCGGGGCGAATTGGAGTAGGGGATCGAATGGGAACGATCCGCGTCTTGACATCACGCTCGATCGAAAGGTTCCTCAGCGGGATCAGCTGGCGCGTGCCAAGGGCTTCGGCTGGCGGGCTTTTTGATCATCGCTACTTTCCTTCTGACCTTTTTCAATCTCGTACGACAGCCAGCCGTTTCATCAACAGAAGCACGCCATTTGGAAGGCTGGGAGAGAAGACGGCAAAAACTTCACCGCACCTCAAGTATAGCGTGGCAATCTGGGAGAGACTATTGTCAGCAAACAAAGAGCCCAGCTGTTCTTAACCTGGGCTCTTAAGCATAGCGGTCCTGCTATTTCAGAATCATGCGCTGCTTATCGCGATTCTGGGCATAGGTGCCCTTGTCGTAAGCCATTTGGGCATCGAGCTGGTCTTTTGTGAAGTTTGTGTAGAGATACTTGTTGCCATTTTTGTCGCTCATGAATTTTAGGTTCTCCATCCCAACAGCTACTTCCTTTGATCCGATGCCGAGAAATCCTCCAACGTCAACTATTATTACATCCACGTTTTTGTCGCCGCTCAGAACGACGTCGCCAATCTTTCCGACATTTGCGTCGTCGGCGCCGTAGACCGTGGTGCCAATCAGATCTTCTGCACGGATCTTATCTATTGGCATTTCAGTCAGCGATGACCTGTCAATGGCCCCGGTGGACGTTTTGTCAACAGTGGTGGCTGCAGGCTGCTTGGTCGCGTTCGATGCTGAAGCTGTCTCATATGCCGTTGCATCGAAGCTGGGCTGCGCCTCTAGTTCTTGTTTGGTCGTCGGCACGACTAGCCAGCGGCTGCCGTTCTTTTCTGCCCACTGAGCCTTGGCAAAATCAAAGGCCACGTTCTTCTCACCGACTCCCAGGAAACCGCCAACGCCGATGATGATAAGTTTGGCCGTTCCATCCTTCGCGAGCACTATGTCGTTGACGTCACCGATCTTCTCGGCACTGTCAGCGGTCCCATTGTAGACGTCGGTGCCGATAAATTTGGTCACCAGGTTGCCATCGGCAACGACCGCAGGGGCTGCAAGCGTGGCTTCAGGCTGTGTTGCGGCAGCAAGCTTGTCTCCGGTATAGGCGCCGGTTGCCAGCAGCGTGGCCAGCGCTGTGGTCGCCAAAAGTTTCCGGATCATGATGTTCTCCTTGTGTTTCGCGTGGTGTGACGCGCGCGCCGGCCGTCCATCGGACGCTCAAACGCGAGTTGAAAACGCGAAGTGCCCGATCGAAGTTCCAACACGTTAGCCGGCTCAGCTACTCCCCACCACAGTTGCAAAAAAGCCCCGCCAGATCGCGCTGACCGGGCCAGTTGGCGACTCAATCTCTTCGTCGCCGATGATGAAAGGAGATTGACCAAAACGTCTTGAGAGGCATGTGGTTCCGGTGGAGGAACCCAGGAGGGGAGTATTGGAACAAATGTTTCGCGAGCGTTTAGCAGCCATCGCGGCCTGTAGCCACGCGCGCGGCAGGGCGTTTTCTAGGCCGCTCGAATGGATGGAGGCAGTCATGAAAATACATATTACCACCGCAGCGGCCGGACTCCTGCTTCTGGCCGGTGTTGCGGCCGCTGTCGCTCAAGACGTGGTCATAGAGCCTGAACAGGAAACCGTCATTAAGGAGTACGTGAAAAAGCAGCCGCTGGCATCGGTGAAACTTCCGGGCGTAGAGCTCAACATTGGCTCAACGCTGCCCGACACCGTCGAGCTTCATGAAGTTCCCGACGTTAAATACCGTTACACCGTTATCGACAACCGAACCGTAGTGGTTGACCCCGACACACACAAGATTATCAAGATCATCGAATGACAGGAAAGTCCGCCAGGCGGCAGGCGCCGGCTCCGCGCGCGAAAAGGGGCGGCACGCTCGTGATCTTTCGAAGGACGCGGCGATCGAGGCTGGGGCGCCTAAGGCAAAGGCAAGGCGGCTCCGCCACCTGACGGCAATCTGGACCGAAAAGGCAAAGGCTGAAGCCGTTCGTTTCCTCGCCGCACCAATGCACAAGTTGGCTGTTCCCGATACTGATCGCTTGTATCTGGCGCGGCAGAACCTTGCCTGAAGCTGTAGCCAAGGCCGATCCTAATACCGCCCGCACTAGGACGACACCTCCATACGCGCTGCTAGGCGTGCCACAGGCCTTCCTCGCCGTGCAGGTGCTTCACAGGGCCGATTAGGTCCGGCTTGACCCAGCCCATTTCCGTGGCCGACCGCTTCATCCTTCGGCACCATACGCCTCGCTATAAATACGTACGTATCTGAGGATCGCTTGGCAGGGACTCGAGCTTCATCGAGAATGGCACCGTTCCACCGTTGCGCGCGACGCTCACACATGGGCGTACAGATAGCATTGGGTACGGCTGTGCGTTCGCGCCGCGGTGCGCTGGATGATGTCATTGGGATTCCTGTGTGAAAAGATCCTGGTAGGATTGCCGATTGCGCATACGCGCCCATAGTTGCGGCATGAAGGCGGAGTATGTTGAACTGGTCTTGTTGGAGCAGTCACTCGCCAATACAGACGGTATGAATCGGCCGTTTTCTGATCGAGTGGATGATATCGCGGAGAAAACTGGCGGATCTGTCTTGTTCGACGTTCGCGTGGACGGCGATACTCGCATTCAAAGGATGGCGGCGATTGGGTATGGCGCAAACGACACCGTGGTAGCAATCGTGATGGATAAAAACGGACAACTTAGATCCGCGCCGGTGGACGCAGACAACGACTTTCTGGTGGCCGAACTAACCGTGTGGAGTTCGCTGCCGATGGCCGAGCAGGCCTCTGCCAGCTACTGCGGCGCGGCAACGAGCTTGCTTGCGAAGCTTCGTAAATCGGGCCGTTTCGATCGGTCTACCTGATTTTTCTCAAAGTCGAATGGCGGTGGGGTGATGGCGAGACACACGGTAGCGCGTCATCTGGGTCATGAGCAGTTTCACCGATCGCCTCCTTGGCTTCCCCTTGCGGCTCTGACCATACGTTCTGGTGTTTTCGGACCCAAACGACCTGCACCGCGTTGTTTGCGAGCAGTGCTGTGCTTCGCAATCTGATGGAAAAATCCGACGCCCCTGCTGCACCGCAGATACTTCCTGGTGCCGAAGCGCGCTTTCCGTATGATCGAGCGGCGGCTGAGCGGTTTCGATAGGCATTCCCGCGCGCCAGGTGGAGTGACGAGCGCACAAGCTGGTTCGTGCCGGGAAAGACTGCCGCGCGGCGCGTCCAGCGCGCTGGATGGCGCAAGAGGCGGATCTACGAGTAGCACATGACGACAGCAAGGGACGGGATGCCTTCGCCTTCGATCCGCTGTCGAGCCGGTATCTGGAAGTCGCGGACGACCTGCGCATCCGCACGCCATATTCGCGGACGGTTCTCGAGAAACTGCGAGCCGTTCCATGGGCGAGCTGGGACGACGAACTGCGGGCCTGGAGGGTGCCTTTCCGCTCCTACGAGGAGCTGAGGCGCCATTGGCCAAGCATCGAAAGGGCCGCAGGCCGCGCAGAACCGGAGGAGAGGAAACGGCGACGGGAAGCGTCCAAAGACACCGAGGAATATAAAGCCGCCAGATTGCGGTATGCCGAGCGCAGACGACGTCGCTATCCACTGCCCCCTGACGATTTACCCCGGCTTGGCCGTGCCGTGGCAACGGAGCAATACGGCATCCTGGTCTTCACCGAGATTTCGGGTGAACTCGTCGACGCCTCGGAGTTAGCGGCGTTCTATCCGCATTTGATCGAGGCGAACGTCGACTTTGTCTGGGGCAGATGGCGTCCGGCGACACTGACTGAATTGATTAGAACATGGCCCGCTCGGCCTGCTGCCGGTTAACGGAACGGCAGCGAGGCTGGTGGCAACCAACGCTGCCCGAGCTCAGGATCGCTCGCCAAAAAGCTCGAAGCCTGGCCCGAAGAAGGGCAAGGCTTGGGCCGCTTCCGGCGTCTGTCCGGTTGCTCTAGTGTTGAAATGTCAACCGATCGGAACCTTCCTTGTGCAGCGATTGCGAACAACATGTGAGCTGGCTGAACATTGCCCGATGATGGCGTCGCTGGCCTTGAAGATCGGGACGCATGAAACCGAACTTGATCTGCCGTAGGCGCGCGACACCCGCATCAATGATCTGGCTCCAATAACCCGCGTGGCAGCTGATGCCAGCGTCGGCGTTCTTCGAATTTACCGGACGAAGTACCCGAAGGCCAAGGATCCATTTTCGCTCTACGCTCCGCGTTTATGGCCATCGCCGACCGAGAGGAAGTTCGCCGCTCCGCTATCACGGGGCTGGACGGGCCAAGGTCATCGCTGAATGTAAAGCTATTTCTGCAGAATTCGACGCACACAATGCCGATCCGAGGCCAACTGGGAGTGCATACCCCAGCTTGGAATTGTGCGGAACCGTACGAAGCCGATTGCAAGCAACCAACCTGGTTGGCCGGGCATTAGCAAAGCATCAATTAGGAAAGCATCGGGAGGAAGACCATGCTGCACGTTAACATGCCTCGCGAATTTGAGGTCGGCGATGAGGTTGCGCTGGCAGGTACCGTCATCGCGATTCTCCCCAGCGGGCGCGCCAGGGTGAGCATGACCATCCTTATACGATTGATCCGCCACCCAAAGTCCGGGCCGGCGACCGAGTCGTTCTTGTTGGGGACGTCACCCGCATCGATCGCGCGGCGAACAAACTCTCTGTGCTGTGCGGATTGACTGCGGCGGGGTGATCACGGTCGGCAAGTCGGCGATCACTCGGCTGAGAAAGCACCGCCGGACTTCAGCGGGTTGACGCTCCGGCGATACAACGGCCGGGACGGCTAGGGCACGCATCCAGCATAGTGCGTCCCTGGCGTCTTCGGATTACTGGTGAAGCAAGTCAGATCTGGCCTATCGCAACCGCGCCTAACCTGCCGTCCAGCGTTCGGATTCGCGATCGTCCCGTCCAGGACGTGTCGCACGTGTGCGCTGTGGAAGGAGACGCCCAGCACATTTCGGGTGAAGGCAGCGCGCGCATCGCGATCGATCGTAACCTTTTTCTGCAACGAGCGCCTGATCGCCGGTCAGCAGTTTCAATCGCGATGGGCTCCGGCTTGTACCGATTATGGAGATCACATGTTGTCCCGGGCTCCGATGCCGGCAACAGGTCTGCTTCGGAGCGTCGCGACGGAACTGGGCGACATGGTTGCGGTGGAGTAAGCGCCCTCCCCTGGGTTAACAACCCGGTCGGTGACGGCCGCGACCGCATCGACAACAAGCGCAACGGCAATAACCGCAACGGCAATCAAGTCGTCGCTGAAGGCCGCAAGGTATCTGTCACGACATAGCGTGCCGGCGAAGCTCCACCCTTGCGACGGGGATTCGTTGTAAGCCGATCAGACGGCGCGAGAACTTACCCTCGGTGTGGGTCTCGACCAGGCTCGACGTTCGTCGGTAACTGCCTACTACGAGTCAAGGTCGTAGGGCTCGTGGCCCAGTTCGTTGTGATGAAGCGCCTCTGCCATACATCTGATGTCGAACGCCTGGCCGCACGCCGGGCAGACGACGAAATACTCCTCCTCCCGAAGTGGCGATGCATCGTGGTCTTGGGGGATGACGATGTTATTGTATTCGTCGGGCATTGGGTCCTCCGGCAACGCCGCCCGCCATGCTGGAACGCTTGCCGGCAGGATTTGTTTCAAAGTTACTGCGCCTAAGAAGAAGCCCTGGGCATCGATTGCGGCCCGATATCCGGTTTCGACAGCGATGCTGTCAATAACCCTTCTTTGCCACCGGGCAGTTCAAAGCGATTTTCATCTGCAATCTTTGGTCAAGGCACGGGCAAGAACCGTTTCAGTGCGCGGCAAGGCTCGAATTCAACCAAACATGCGCCGTCATCTGAACTCCAATCCGGCAACGCACACCGCTTGGCCGAGATCGACTATGGAGGCGAATGCCGAGGCCCGCCGCTCCGATGAAAGGTGATCTGATGGGCATCAGCTGCGCGCAAAATAGCTCCGCAATCCGGCACCGGGGGTTTGGGCTGTTGAAGCGCCTGTCTTGCCGGCAGCTCATCCAGT
>NZ_JAMYMF010000021.1:0-125876 GCF_040318415.1 Mesorhizobium sp. M1163
AAGTGAAATCAACACCGAACAGGTTCGCCCCGCTCAGGTCCTGTCCTTCTAGGATGAGAAGCTTCTTGTCACACTCGTGCCAATTGACGCCAGGCGTCGCGGCTGCGTGGCAATTGTGAGCGGCAGTGGCGTTCTGCCAAGCAAACACAGTGCAAAGCGCTAGAGCCAAGCCGGATGCGCCGTAAGCTCTGGTTCGCCTCAAAGTCATTGTTGCTGGACCTCTGCTACTCGCCGACACTCAACCTTACCACATCTGCTGACACTCGAGCCACGGTGACCACCGCGGTCACAGTTAGCGCATTTCTCATATTCACGATTTGATGTTGATCAACCGATCAACCCGCGCGTGGGGCGCGATTTGCGAGCGCCTCCCCATATCATCGCCGGTCCAGCAGAGCGCCCTGAAAGAATCGCCAGCCCGAAAGCGGACTATAACGCTAGCATCGACTACGCGCGCGCAGAAGCAAGCCGTGAAAACGTGGTTGTGAAGATCATCGAGTAGCGTGCCGGCTAAGCGTATCTCTAGGGAGCGAGGATGATCACGCCGCCAAGACGACACGGCGTGCCGATCGCGAGATACTGCCAGGAGGCCATGGGGCCGGGATTCCAAGCCATCGTAGGTTGCCTGCTTGGGCCGGATGGACGCGAGGCGAAATCATGCAATCCCCGCGACGGCTCATCGCCGCCGACAATATGGACCCAGAAAGAGAGGCGAGGACGGAAGCGGAGCTTGCGATTGCCGAGCGATGGTCTTCTTGCTCGTCGGTCCTCTCTAGCGGGTTCCCGGGAGGGCGATGCAAAGCTAAGTCTCTGCGCGGCGACGCCACCACGTGAGCCCGCAAGCGAAGACCCAGTTGAAATAGATGAGGGCGATAACCGGCCCGGCCAGGGGACCTTGCAGGTGCCAATAATCAAGGAAGTACCGTGCGCCTTCTGATAGCGTTCCATACGCCGTACCTACGAGCACGACGCATGCGGTAACAAGCAATCCGTTAGCGATATGGAGTGAAGGTATAGTGCGCAGTGCGTTGAGCCAAGCGGCAAACGAGACCGCAGCTAATGGCAGGCAACTCAACGCGCCCGCGATCCACCCGTGGCCAGCGCCAGCCAACGCGATGAAACCGAACAGCAGGAAGGCGCCGAACAGCGAGGCGATGACGTATTTCATGCGTCTAGTTCCGGGACTCCGAGTCCTTCTTAGCTACGGCCATCCCATTCTCCTCGCGGAAATCCTTTAGCGAAGCGTGCCGCAAATCCTATTCACCGCGCAAGTACTTTACGCGGCCAGCCCGTACTTGCCAGGATGCGACCTCTAGGAGAAGCCGTCAGCTAATTTCTTTGTCCAGCTTGCAATCGCGAGCCCGCACGCGATGCCGACACAATCGGCAAACCAGTCGAAGATATCCATGTCGCGACTTATTATTTGCATGCCCTGCAGTATCTCGATCGCGCCGCCAGTAAGGGCGAGAAAAACTATCAGCCTTGCTCTGTGCTCTGGCCAACCAAGACTGCCGATAGCCGTCAACACGACGAACGCTGCGGCGTGATTGAGCTTGTCATCGTGAGAGGTGAACCCGAAACCAAAATTCTGCAAAAGCCACACCGGTGAGAGCGCGAGCACGAGGACACCGGCCAGTGTGACCAGAAAAGCAATCCTTGCCACGATGGGAAAAGGTCTCGCACGCAACAAATCAGGCCACTCCTTTTATCCGAACCTAGGACGCCGCTGCTTCGAACATAGCCATCCGCACGTGGCGGCACATTGGGGAACAGAGTCCATTGCCGCAGATGGCTGGGAAAAAGGTAAATTGGAATCTCGGTAGGCTTCTGCGTTTAATACGGCAGTATCAGGGCGGGCGTCAGAAGCGGGCTGCGATCGGTGCCACCGACCAATGCAGCAATCGGAGGGGGAGTTTGCTGCGCGTACCGAACCGGCCACCCGGTTGTTCACCAACGGCGGCCGCGCCAGCAAGAGCTGCAGCGGAAAAACCAAAACGAGCTGCTCGGGCGGCAGCAGCGACAAGACAGCCGCAACCGCAATCAAGTCGCGGGGCGCCTCGGAGATCCCTGCGTCCGAAAATCAACGATTCAGCCACGGTCAGCCCGTGAGGCGCGCACGAAAGAGCGTGGAGCCGTCCGCCAGGCGCGACCTCGAAATATCCCGGAATCCAGCCTCGGTCATCCACGCGCGATACTGACCTTCAGTGTACGATTCGCCGTGGCGATAGAGGTTCAAGAAAGTGACATTCAGAAAGACACCCTCAGGCGGGCCGAGGCGGTCGTCATCGACGACACCCCACCCCGCAATTGCGATCTCGCCTCCGGGTGTGAGGCAACGTGCCGCGTTCAGGATCGAACTGCGCGCCTGGTCCGGCGGAGGCACCTGGACGACGGCCTTCAGGATCGCCAGATCGTGCCGACCGATCGATGGAGCGACAGTTATGTCCCCCTCTTCGACGACCACGTCGTCTGCACCGTATTCTGACAGGATCGCTGGCGCGACCGCTGCGACCGTTGGGAGCTCCATCAGCGTCGCCGCAATCTGCGGCCACCGCTCCCGAAGTCCGACAAGAATGGTCCCGGAGCCCCCGCCGATGTCGATCACCGAACTGATCGCCGAGAGGTCCATCTCCCGGGCCAAATGTCGGCCGAAAATCACCCCGCCCGGTGCGAGCCTGCGGCTGAAAGCCGCCGCGGCCTCGGCCCGCGCTTCGGAGAAGTCGTGCAGCGCAGCCGGCCGGTTCTGTCGCAGCGACTCTGCCGTCAGCAAGTCGGCTCCCCAGAGCTCCCGCAGGAGGGCATGATCGCCGCCGCGATAGGTTGGCTTGGACGCGTCGAGGAAGGCTGACGCTTCGGCTCCGTTGCGAAATTGACCATCGTTGACTTCGAGAAGACCAATGCTGGCGAGCGCGTAGAGGAGCCGCGACAGACGATCGGGCTCGACTTGGAGCGCGGCCCCAAGGCCGTCAGCGGTCACCGCGCTGCTCCCGAGCCGGGTGAAGATGCCGAGGTCCAGCCCGGCGCGAAGCGCCAAGGCCGCGGGCACCGCTGCGATCAGTTTGTCGATCCGATCAGAACCAACCATGCCACATCTCCTTGCGCAATCCAGGACCGAGTTTGAGGCTCGGAAGATCGGATTGGACCGAGGCGGCGCTGTCCTCACCTATCCAAGCTGAAGAGTTGTGCGACCGACCGTGAAAAACACGCCGCACTCTACAGCACGACCGGTCTATCAGGCATTGCACCACGCCAGTGGCGTGGAATTGGGTTGGGCTGTACCCGGTGCGCGGGTTTGTGAAAGATCATACCCGCGCCGCTGCTTAGCTACTGAAATTTGGGACTTCAAAATGCCGTTCAAACGAGCCGTCCATACCATTCCGATCTTCATCGCGGTGACTTTCACCAGATCCTGGCTTCGCAGCGCGCCACCGGAAAGAAGATATCGATAGCCGTTGATGGTCATCCAGTGCGCGCGCGCTAGATGCGTCTGCCAGGCTGTGAAGGCCCGCTCCGGCTCCTTGTCCGAATCCACGTGCAGAACGATCCTAGAAACTTCCCTCCAATCGGCCCCTTCGTCAGAAGCATCAAGCAGGCGGATAAAGGTAAGCAGGTGCTCTTCGTCGTAGCCAGGCGCCTCGTCGGCAACGTCGGTGTCTAGCAAGGGCTTGAGCATGGCCCAAGAGAAAAACGCACCCGTGGCAAAGCGTCAAGCGAGAAAAGCTCGCCAGAACGCTATCGTAATCACGATCAGATTGCGCACCAACTCCGGATGCTGGATGGCCGTTCTGAAGCGCCGAGGCACCCGAACAGCCGGGGATGTCTGCCTGGCGATGCCGAGGGCGCGAGAGTTCGGCGATATCATCGCCGCTGCTTCCGCGGGCTCATGCGCGTGTCGCGCAGACCGGTCCGGCTGTAGCCTTCGACGTCAATGGGACGCTGACCTGGCACTTCTCAGACAGCGGGCCCAGTGATCTGGGCCTCGTTCCTGCCGCTGCCGATCGGTGGCATTGTGTCGGACCTCGACCCCGCCGAATAAGCTGCTGTTGCATTGCTTCATCAGCAGGCTGCCGACCTCGAGCGCCTCCCAACCTTGTCTGGAGCTGATGAAAGCGAAGCGTGCCGGTTGATATTTGCAACGAATGAGGTTTGTTGGCGGAAACGACGAATTGTTTGCCTGATTCCGAAATAAACAGCTCATCTGTTTCAACGCGTGCCATTAGACAAGAGGAAAACTCGATGAACGTTTCTCCGGACCGAAACAACCAGGCTGATCTCACATCAATTACGGCCGACATCGTTTCCGCCTACGTGTCGAACAATCCCTTGCCGGTCGGCGAGTTGTCGAAGCTGATTGGGGACACCTATGTTGCTTTGCAAGGGATCGGCACGCCTGTCGTTCCGGCCGCAGTCAAGCTGGAGCCGGCGGTGTCGATCAAGAAATCAGTGTCACCTGATTTCATCATCTGCCTGGAAGACGGGAAGAAGTTCAAATCCCTCAAGAGGCACATCGGAGTTCATTACAATTTAACGCCCGACGCGTACCGCCAGAAATGGAGCCTGCCGTCCGACTATCCGATGGTGGCGCCGAACTACGCAGCCACCCGCTCGGCTCTTGCGAAATCAATTGGGCTCGGGCGCAAGGCGGCGCCCGCACCAGCAGCGGCAGAAAAACCAAAACGAGCTGCTCGCGCCGCGGCGGCGACAACAACCGCAACGGCCGTCAAGTCGCCGGTGAAGAAGGCGCGCAAGGCACTCGTCAAAGCGTAGCGTGCTGCACCCGATAAGGAGCTCCAAGCAGTGTCGTACCTGAACGTGGCGAAGCCCGCCTTTTGCGACGGGGCTCCGTGTTGGGGCGGATCACTCTGCGGCGCGGCGGGAAAATGATGAGCGAGAACTCGTTTTTTGTCTGGGTATCGACCACGCTTGCATAAATCGGAGCAGGAAAGCTTGGATCGTCGAGCTTGACCGAGTGATATTCGCGGCTTTCGCGACGTCTTCCATGCGGTGCCGACGCGCTCGTTCTGATTGACCTGCTTCCGGCCCGCTCAGATGAACCTCGCGGGTAGGGTGGAGGCGCTGGCCGGCTTCGGGCTTAGCACGGGCGACATTGCCTGCGTGCTCGCCACAGACGAGCAGGTTTAAGGCGACCTATGCCCATAAGCTCGAGAGCGGCGCCATCAAGGCCGACGCACGGGTCGCCGAGAACCTATACCGCAAGGCGAGCGGTGAAGGTCGAGGGCCGTCACTGAAGCAATCTTCTGGCTGAAGACCAGGGCGCGCCGGAAGGAGACGTCGATCCATGAGCTAGAGGGAGACACATCAGTGACCTTCGTCACCACCTTCAGCGCTGGTCCAGCTTCTTCGCAGTCTCCCGCTGCTTCGATTCGATCTCGTCCAGTACTGCTTCTGGCGCAATGTCTCTCTTAATCTCGCCGACTTCTATATCGCTTAAGGCTGGTTTTACACTCAACCGATCCGCAATTGAATCGACAAGTTCAGTAAGCTTTGTGAGTTCGTGCTCCGTTAGCAGGCTCACCTGAAGGTCCAGATCCGCCCGTTTATCTGCGGCAACTGACATCCGGTTTTGGCTGATCAGTACAAAGGTCGAGAGGAATATGGCCTCGACGGAAGCTACCATAGCCAATATCACGAATGTCGGATCAAATGGCGGAGTGATCGGTATCCAGCCCAAGTTCAAGACGATCCAGCCGCCATACACGGCCAAGTGAAGGTACACGAAACGCATACTGCCCGTAAAAGAAGTAATCGCCTCAGCGATTTTCTCTTCCAAAGTTGCATCGCTTGCTTCCTTCGCCCGGCGCTCCTCAATCGCTTGGATATTGCGTTTCAGTGTTTGGCTGAGTTCAGTCGGAGGTGGCGGAGGCAACGTTGGAGAATCCATGGAACACCCGTTGGATAGCTATCGGTACTGCCACTCAGGGCAACGTACAAAATCATGGATATTCGACTTTGTTCCCGACTAGAGCCATCTAATCATTGGCTCCGCTTTTTACCGGGGCCCGGGGTCTTAGACGCTTGGCGCCACCAAACGGTGGTTTGCAGTTTGCGCACCCTTGGGGAGGTCAAGTTGCCGAGCGCAGTGGTGTCTCCACGCGGCGGTAAGGCCGCTCGGGACTGGGCATCGAGGCTCAGCGCACCGCGGTCGTCCAGGGGGTGCTACGGCCCTCTGTTTAGGGCTCGGAGTGCCCGATGTCCGGTTCCGCCTCTACATCGTGACGCGTGCCCCTCATGGGAACATCGCCCAGGACCGATGAGCACCACGTGCTGCAGCCTTCCGACTGATCCTTCCCGGCAACCGCCGTCACGACTATACCGAATGCAAGCGAAATGGCGAGGGCGACACCCATTGGGAGATGATGCATGCCTGCCCGCCTACCGAGCGCTTGGAAGACGGTCGATGGAACGTTTGGAGATAGTCCCATCACCGCCTCAACATGCCTAACGAACCGTTATGCGGCTGGCGGCACGGTGCTGCTTGATCGAACCATCGTCGCAGGCGGGGGCCCGGAATTCCGGTGGGAGATCCGACCCGGCGGAACCTTTCAGAGCCGCATGCCTTGTCCCTTTTGGATGAAGGAGACGACAAATGAGCCTTGACATAGGAAAGGTAGCCATAGCGTTGCTTGGCCTGCTTGCCTACAAGAACAAGGACAAGATCGGCGAGCTGATCGCGGGAAAGAGATCGACAGATCCCAATAGTGCCGGCTCGCCCGGCGGCCTCGGCGACATCCTGGACCGCCTCAGGAATGCAGGTGCCGGCGACCAGGTTGATTCGTGGGTAAGTAAAGGATCAAACCGACCCGTTCAGCGGGAGCAGGTTGAAAAAGCAATCGACCCGCAAACGTTGAACGATCTGGCCGAGCAGACCGGATTGTCCCATGACGAGCTTCTCGATCGGCTCACAAGAGAACTCCCTGACGCAGTGGACAAGCTCACTCCCGACGGCCAGTTGCCACCGAGCAAAGGTCCAAGTCTCCTGGACGAGGTCCCAAGGACTGGTCGCACTTAGCGCCACCTCGCCACGACATGTCAGGTCATCCCGGGTCGCTATCGCTCGCGGCCCTTCGCGAACGCGGCTTTGAATGCCGCAAAGGTCTCTGGCGGAACACCCTCAAACTCGTACCGCTTGCCGCTGGCCACGAACCACACCGAAAGTACCTTCCGCTCGGGATCGTACTCCGTTTTGCGAATCGAGGTAGAGGGCATAAAGGATCAACGAGCGGAAAAGCCGTCGCGTTCCTCGTCTTTGATGGCGGGGCGCAAAGGAAGCCCGGCGGCGCGACCGTCCCTCTAGTTCAGCGCCGGCGGCTGCCCTGGCCTGAAACTTTTCAGAGCGGCAGCGATGCCCATCATGATGGACGGGTCAGGAAAGTCGAGCAAGCGCAACGTGCCCGGCTCCTCGCCGCAAACGCAACGGATTGGCACGATTTGGTAGTCATCGTCGAACGGCGTGCCGCAGCCGTTTGCAAGAAAATCATATTCCGGGAAGCAGGCCTTCAGGAATGCTTCGACCTCGCGCAACACCGCTTCGGACCGAGCCCCTGAAGGTGGCAGCATGACGAAGCTATCGACCTCGTCGCTTGCCGGAGTACCGGAAGTATTGATGGCAGTAAGCATGAAGAACCCGACATAGCTCCTGGCGACTTTGGAACCAAACGCGGCATCTCGCGCGTTCCGTGAGGCTGCCCGCCGCCGTATGCCGGCGGCGGGCGCATCGTCCGCTACCATGATTGGCGGCTGTACCAGTCATCGACGTCGGATCGGACCCTGTCCTTTTCGATGCCGTAGCGTTCCTGAATTTTGCCTTCGAGCTGGTCACGCTTTCCGGCAATTAGATCGAGATCGTCATCAGTGAGCTTGCCCCACTGTTCTTTAACTTTGCCTTTGACCTGCTTCCAGTTTCCTTCCACGCGGTTCCAGTCCATGGTTTTCTCCATCAGGCGGGATCGCCATAGTTACGAAACGATTGTCACCGGTTTTGGTTCTACGAAACGAAAGGCTTCCCGATCAGTTGCTTGGATCGGCTGAACGCAAAAAGCCCGCCGCACCTTTTCGGCACGGCGGGCTTCAGGTAGAAAATCAGTCGTAGATCTTAAAAGTTTTGCGGGTACCTGGATCAACCAGGACGGTTCGTCCCTCGGCAACTACATAGCGGTACTGAACGTCCGGCACTTCGTAAAGCTCTGACTGTGTCGGGCAGAGCGGTGCCAATGTTGAGCTCAGCACAGGGAAGGCTCAGGGATGCTATCGGCTTCTTCTTTACATATTCCCGGATCACCATGTCTTGCTCAGGCTGAATGATGACGTCCTGAGCGGCGGCGGTTCCGATACCTACGAATAGAAAGATTCCTGTGGCAGCAGATAAAAGTTGCTTTCCCATATAGCAATCCTCCAGCGAGGCAACCTTCCGCTACGGTGCTTGATGCTTCCGTGCGAGGCTACTTACCTAAACGGGCAGAAGGACTTGTTGGAGCGCTCCTCGCCTGGGCCATATCCAAGGGCCTCAAGCTCGCTGATCTCTTGGGCCGGGGGCATGGTGCCGATGCGGTCCCAGAACGCCTTTCGCTTCTCCGCCAGCGGGTCAGCCTTTGGATCGAGCTTGTCGCCCACCTCTTTTCGCCAGCTGAGCTTGTCGGCGTCGGTGTGGATGTAGGGCAGCTGCTGCGCACGAAGCGTCGCCGGCCCGACATACACATGACTTGAGCGGGTCGATCGTCTGCGCCAGGGCCTCCAACGTATACGGATAGTCTTCTGGCGCCTCCGTGAAGCTGAACCCGGGCAGATCGGGCGCGACGACCCGTGCCACTTCCGCCAGCGGGTTGATGACGTCGCGGAAGCTGTACGATGAGCTGGGCTGGCCGTGGAGCAGCAGGACACCGGGCGCATCGCGCCGCCCCGCCTCGCGATCGAACAAGTTCACCCCGTCCACTTCGACCGTATGATGCTTGGCTTTATGAACGTTCAGCATGGCCGTTTTCCGTCTTTGGTTTGCAGCGAGCGAAGAAACCTGATAAATCGGTCAATCCGGTTACGTTTTGTAACCATGTAACGGAATATTAAAGGTTAAGTTCCCTGTCGCGCGATCCCACGGCCTGGGTGCCAGAGCACTTCATAGGCGGCCACGCCGCCCTCGACCTTTCGAACGCCGTGTATGACCGGCGAAACCCGCCCCTGCACAATGAACTCTTCAACTCCCCTCGCGATATCGGGACGTGGTTGCTCGCCGCGGGGTTGGCAGATGAACAGGAAGCAGTGGCCGTTGCCGAGATACGGGATCGGCACTTCCTCCACGAAGTTCGTGACATACGGGAATCGTCATACGCGCTCTTCGACGCGATCGCCTCAAATCTGGAGCCTCCCTCGCAACCGCTTGGTCTTTTATGCTCACGCGCCGCAAACAGGTTGGGAGCCCAGCAAGTCGCGTGGGATGGGACACGGCTCGCTCTGGCGTCTGATCAATGGGAAGACCCAGCCTTGGTGACCGCATTCCTTGCGTTCTTGTCCATCGAGGCGTTTTTTACGCTACCCCGCGCAAGGCTCCGCGTGTGCCCACGATGTGGGTGGCTCTTCGTAGACATCTCACGGGGCGGAAAACGTCGCTGGTGCAATATGCGGGTTTGCGGGAATCGCGAAAAGGTAGCCCGCCATCGGGGCCAAGTGGCATCGTACGAGGTAAGATGACAACGCATCCCGCGCCATGGCCTCATTCGTCGCATATTGTGGGCTCCGGATTCAAACATCATGGCGCGTCGTTGTGCCACCGGCGAGCTCGGCGCGAGCTGACTATTCGTTTGTTACAGGTTTGTTGAGGTTTCCCCCGGCACCGAAGGTGTCCCCGGATGCCAGTTCGCAGAGCTGGCGATCAGTGCAGCAAAGGCAAAGACCAAGCTTGCACCGCTGATGCCTGCCCAGCCGGCCTGGGCCCAGCATACTCCAGCGAGACTGGAGCCGGCCGACCCACCCAAGAAGAACAACCCGGTGAAAAGCGCATTCATGCGTCCGCGCGCCTCCGGTCGGACTGTGTTGATGGCGATGCGGCCGAGCACCTGGTCGGCGACAGTACCGAGATTAAGCAGAACCGCCCCAATGGCCAACGCCGCGAGCGACAGCCAGGGGAAGCGATCCGCCTCCCAGAGACCCCAGCCGCCGGAAGTTGGCAATCCGATGAGCACGACGCCGATGAAAGCCGACAGGTGTGCAAATCGCGTTGCGCCATCTGACCAGCCTCGATCGGCGATCCGGCCCGTGAAAGGCGCAATCAACGCAGCGGGTATGCCGACCAGTGCGAAGGCTGCAATGCCAATCTGGTCGAGCCCGAATGGTGGCTCAGCAAGCCTCAGGGCGACCGCCGTCCAGAAAATATTGAAGGCAGCCATCAGCAGGAACTGATAAAGCACGCGACGGCGCAGCAATGGCTCTTCACGGATCAGCTTCCAAAGCGATCCGATGAGAGCGCCGTACTGAAGACCGGTCGCCGGGCGATGAGCCTTGACAACGCGCGCAAGGATCAGGCCGAGCACAGCAACCAATACGGCCATGATACCATAGAATGCACGCCATCCAAGAAACTCGGCAGCCAGGCTTGCGGACGGGCGCGACAGGAGGACGCCCACCACGATGCCGCTCTGCACCGTGCCCACGATGCGGCCCCGATCTTTTTCCGCCGCCAGTCTCGCGATGACCGGAACGAGCATCTGCGCGACCGTGGAGGTGATGCCGACGGAGGTCGAGGCGACAAGAAAAAGTGCCGCCGTTGGGGCAAGCGCGCTGGCAATCAGCGAAAGCACCATGAGGACAAGTGTCAGCCCGATAGGCCAACGGTTCTCCATCAGATCGATGAGCGGGACCAGGAAGATCAGTCCGGCTGCGTAACCAAGCAGTGTGACGGTCGGAACCAACCCCGCCATTTCCGGACCAACCTCGAATGTAGTCCCAATCAAGCCGAGCAACGGTTGAGAGGCATAGAGGCTCAATACGATTGCGGCGATGGCGGCGGTGAAAACTGGGACCAAGCGGCCCTCGGTGGCAGAGGCATTGCTTCTGCCAGGGTAATCGAGAGATGACGTTCCGTGTCTGCGCCGTGGCACGAGTTGGAAGATCAATTGGGAGACCGACATCGGAGATACCCTCTTTGCGAGAAAATGGCCGAAGGCGTCGATGAGATCAGGCGGCCGCGGCCGCCCCGCGCGACGCTGCAGCAAGTTCCTCGAAAAACTGATGCAACGTGCGGGGCTGGCGTCCGAGGATGGCACGCAAGGTCAGGCTGTTTCCGGCGGAACCGAAGTCGGAATAGGACTGAAATACCCGTTCGAGCTGAGCAAGCTGCTCCCCCCGGAAGGGCGGCTTCGCGACAGCGGTCCATTGCTCGAACGTCACCTCGGCTGCCTCCACGGGCCGGCCAAGGGCGACGCTCATCATCCCCGCAATTTCAACGCGATCGTGCATACTTTCTGCCGCAAGCTCGAAAGAGCCGTAGGCGAGCCGGTCGGACGTCAGGGCCTCGGCCGCCACTTCGGCGACGTCGCGGTAGTCGACACGCGCCAGGCGCGCCGTTTTCGCAAACGGCTCGGCAAAGACGCCGGTTTCCACCACGCCTTTCCAAGCAGCTGCCATGTTCTGAAACAGCGTCGCCGGATAGAGGATGGTGTAATCCAAATTCGCGCGGAGAATGGCCTGCTCAACGGGCAGCTTGCTTGCGTGGTTTGCAAGTCCGTTCGCCGGGTGGATAACTGAAGAGAAAACGAACTTGCGGATACCGGCACGCTTTGCGGCCTTGACCATGGTTATGCCTAGGTCCGCTTCATCGGCCACGAACGGCGGTCCGACATGATAGACTCCGTCGACGTTTCTCAGCGCTGCCTTTAGGCTCTCCGGATCTCGAAGGTCACCTGAAGCAATTTCGGTCGCTCCGCTCGCGCGTGCCGTCGCAGCAGCGTACTCACTGCGGACCAACGCCCTCACCGCTATGCCCCGCCGGGCAAGCTCGGCCGCGACGAAGCCGCCGCTGCGGCCGGACGCACCGACAACCAGAACAGTTCGTTTCTTGGGTTCTGACATGAGTTCTTCCTTTCGTAGCGAGGTGGCGTCCCTGCCCCATCGAGTGAAATATCGAGTTCCGCTTTTCGGATGGTAGGCGCGGAAAATGTGATATGGTCTCTCTAAATTTGAGAGATCATCATGGGCGGATTTCGAGACATTGAGGCGTTTCTCGCTGTCGTGGAGCGCGGCAATCTCTCAGCCGCGGCGCGGCACCTCAGCCGCTCCTTGCAATCTGTCAGCCGGTCGCTTGCCGCGCTTGAAACCAGCGTCGGCGTCGAATTGGTCCGCCGAACCACCCACAACACGCAAACGACTGAGGCAGGCCACGACTTTTATCGACGGGTGAAACCGGCACTGTCTGAGATTGTCGAAGCAAAGGCCGAAGCCGGCAAGCGCAGTGCCGAACCTTTCGGACTCCTAAGAGTAGGAGCGCCGGTGCTCTTCGGCCCTACTTACCTGGTACCCGTCGTGGCCCGCTTCATGGAGCGCTATCCGAGGATCGAGGTCGACCTCAAACTGTCGGACCGATTCGTCGATCTCATTGAAGATGAACTCGACCTTGCTGTTCGCATCGGGGAACTCCGCGACTACGATCTCAAGGCCCGGCGCCTTGGAGCGATGCGTCTCGTCATTTTCGGCGCTCCGTCGTATTTCGCCACGTACGGGCGGCCACAACATCCGAAGGAGCTAGCGAACCATCAGTGCATCTTCCGCAACACCGACCGCGATGCTGGAAAATGGCAATTCCTGGAAGCCGGCAAGCAGCTGAGCGTCAATGTGGGTGCGCGATTTCACGTCGACAATGCCGCCGCAAGCCATGCGGCGGTCGCTGCGGGGTTGGGCATCGGTCGGGTACCACTCTGGCAAGTAAGAGACCTGGTAGACGACGGGGCGGTTGAGGTTATCCTGGCAGCGTTCGAACAACCGCCGATCCCGATTCATGTGGTGTGGCCAGCGACCCGGCTTCCACTTGCCAAGATGCGCGTCTTCATCGACTTCCTGGTTCAGAACCTAGTCATTGGGGACAGCGAGCGAAATTGAACCGACATCTGATTTTCTGTTAAGCCTGCCGCCGTTTGTCGCCTTCAGGAGCTCTTTCGAACTAGACTAGGCTGATCGTGCCTCGTACCGGCGGACGCCGAAAAAGCGTTTCGACGCGCCTAGAGACTAGGTGATCCGCGCTGCGAGAAGGATCAGCAGCCGCCTCCTGGCGTGTCTTGGCGATACATGAGGTTACTCTGCAGCAGCCCGTACAAGCTTCGTCACGCCTTCGCCAATGGCGTCGATCGTCGCGGAACTCGGCTGCCGAACGCCCGGTGCTACGTCAGCTTCTAGGCGCTGATGAGGCTTCCGGTTAGCCATTGGAGGTCCGCATGGTGTAACGCTTGGTGCCCGCACGAGATGGCGGGAGCCGGACCGTCTCGATCGTTCAGTGCAGTGCAGTGGGCGCCCGACGACGAAACTCGACTCCCCGGCCCCGCCACGAGGTAGTTGATGCGCTAACTCGGGTTTTCCAAGCGATTTGCTTTGCGCCACTCCTCGTACTCCCCGCGGGCATCGTCATGCAGCGGATAGTAGCGTTGCAATGGGCCCCCCTCCATGAGCTTGGCTCGCGAAAACTCCTCCCAATCGTGATGCTTCTGTGATTCTTCGATCACCTTCGGGGCCATCACGACGGGAAGCACCACCACGCCGTCGTCGTCAGCGACGATGATGTCGCCGGGGATCACCGTGACACCGCCGCAGGCAATCGGAACGTTGACGGCATTGGGATAGATGCTGGTCTGCACATGATAGTTTGGCGTCCAGCCGCGCAGCCATAGGGGTAGATCGAGCTTTTCGACATTGGGCCGGTCGCGCATGCACCCGTCGATGACGATACCCGCCCCGCCCCTGCCCTTGAAATAAGTCGACATCATATCGCCAAAGACACCCGAGCTCATGTCGCCGCGCGCGTCGACCACGACCACATCGCCCTCCTGCGCGTGGTAGAGCACGTGCCGGTGAAGTTGGGTCTCCGGATCGGCATATTCTCCCTCGGTGAACAGGTCCGGCCGCTGCGGCAGGAACTGCAGCGTCAATGCCGGCCCGACGATCGACTTCCCATGGTTTTGCGCCACCGGACCGACCATGTGCGGATTGCGGAAGCCCATTTGGCCAAGCGTGCCGGCAACCGTCGCGGCGCCGATCTCCCTCAGCGCGTCGATCAGGTCTTTAGGCGGCCGCGTGATGTCGGAAGTATGCGTCATTGTCGACTCCGGATGAATGGAACTACCAGTTCGTAACAGAACCATCGCGGCGCTTAAGGTGAGGCGCTTCCCAGAAACGCAAACTCTGCGCCTGGACCGCCACTTCGTTGACCTCGACGCCGAGCCCCGGCAGATCGCCGACCGGGTAATCGGTCCCGTCGAGCCGTGGTTGCACGGGGAAGAAGTCGGAACTGTCGAAGCCCAGCTTTGTTTCGGGCGCCCTGGTCTCGAGCCACGCGAAGTTGGGTACTGCGGCGGCGAGATGCACGGTAGCGGCCGTGCACACTGGACCAAGCGGATTGTGCGGCATCAGGTCCACATAGTGCGCCTCGCTCCAGCCAGCGATTTTCATTGCCTCGGTGAGCCCGCCGACGTTGCAAACATCGAGCCGGTTGAACTGGTGGATGCCGCGCTCGATGTAGGGCAGGAACTGCCACTTGCTGGCAAATTCCTCGCCGATGGCAAAGGGGATGTCGGTCATCGTGCGCAGCGATTCATAGGCCTCCGGCGTCTCGTCCCGTATTGGCTCCTCGAGGAAATCAAGCACGCCGCGGCCGAGCTTGTTGCAGAAGCTCGCCGCCTCTGCCACCGACAGCCGATGGTGATAGTCGATGCCGAGAACGGCGTCGTCGCCCAGCGCCTCGCGCGCCTTGTTCAGCATACCCGCGGTAGCGCCGATGGACTCGCGCGGCTCGAAGATGTCCTTGCTGTTTTGCCCGAAGGGGAAGAAGCGGATCGCCTGCCACCCCTGTGCGCGAAGTTCGCGGGCCCGTCCGATGGCAACATCGCCCTCGGCCTCGTCGCCGGTCGAGGCGAAGGTGGGGACGCGGTCGCGCTGCTTGCCGCCGAGCAGCTCGTAGACGGGCACGCCCAGCGCCTTGCCCTTGATGTCGTGAAGGGCGATGTCGATGGCGGAAATCGCCGCCTGCAGGACTCGCCCGCCTTCGAAGTACTGGCTGCGGTAAACCTCCTGCCAGATCCGCCCGATCTGCATCGGGTCGCGACCGATGAGAAACTCGCGATAGTGCTCGACCGCGCCGGCCACGGCCCTCTCGCGACCGCTCAAGCCGCTCTCGCCCCAGCCGAAGATGCCCTGGTTGGTCTCGACCTTGACGAGCATCTGGTTGCGCGTTCCTACCCAAACCGGATAGGGCTTGATCGCGGTGATCTTAAGCTTCTCAGTCATCCACGCCCACGTTCCACACGCATCGGCCCTATCTCAGTTGGCTTTGAGGGCCATTTCAGTTTCGCCGTCGAACAGATGCATCCGCTCCTGGTCGAACTCGAGCCAGATCTGCTCGTCGGGCGAGACGGCAATGTTCGGCGGCACGCTGACGTTGACGATGGCGCCGGACAGGAACGCCTGCACGAAGGTGACGTCTCCGGTCGGTTCCACGGTGTAGGCCTTGGCCGGAATGGAACCGGGGACCGCGCTCTTGTGGAGCTTGATCGTCGAGTGACGTGCGCCGAGCACGACTTTCATGGTCGTCGCTCTCACGACCTTCTGGGCATTGCGCGGCGAGAGCTCAAGGCGCCAGCCCTCGGCGCCGGTCAACACCGTGTTTCCGTTTGCCGTCGACGCCTCCAGCGGAATAAGGCTCATCGCCGGGCTGCCGATGAAGCTGGCGACGAACATGTTCACCGGATGGGCAAAGACCTGCGCCGGTGAATCGTATTGCTGCAGGTAGCCGCCATTCATCACCGCCATCTTGTCAGCCATGGTCACGGCCTCGAGCTGGTCGTGCGTCACATAGATGATCGTCGCCTTGAGGTCCTGGTGGAAGCGCTTGATCTCCGACCGCATCTGCACGCGCAGTTTGGCATCGAGGTTAGACAGTGGCTCGTCCATGAGGAACACCGCAGGGTCGCGGACGAGGGCACGGCCAAGGGCCACGCGCTGCTGCTGCCCGCCCGAAAGTTCGCGCGGCTTGCGCTCGAGCAGATGCGTCATGTCGAGCACTCGCGCCGCTTCCTTGACCTTCTTGTCGATCTCGTCCCTAGGGAGTTTGCGCATCTGAAGCGGGAACGCCAGGTTCTTGTAGACCGATTTCTGCGGGTAGAGCGCGTAGTTCTGGAACACCATTGCGATATCCCGGTCCTTGGGGTCGAGGTCGTTGACCACCCGCTCGCCGATGATGATGTCGCCCGATGTGATCGGGGTCAGCCCGGCGACGAGATTGAGCGTGGTTGTCTTGCCGCAGCCTGAAGGGCCGACGAGCGCAACGAACTCGCCGTCATTGACCGTCAGCGAGACGTGGTTGACAGCTTTGAAGCCGCCATAGCTCTTGACGAGATCTTGGAGGACCACGTGGGCCATCGGCAACTCCCTAGTGCTTGACCGCGCCTTCTGTAAGGGCGCGTACAAAGTATCGTTGCAGGACCAGGAACAGCACCACGACGGGCACGCTCATCATGAAGCTGGCCGCCATCAGGCCCGGAAAGTCCGTCGTATTTTCCGAGAAGAAGCGCTGGATGCCAACCGGAAGGGTCAACTGCTCGTTCTTGGAGAGGAAGGTGTAGGCGTAGATGTACTCGTTCCACGCGCCGATAAAGGAATAGATTGCGGTGGCGATGATCCCCGGCGTCGAGAGCGGCATCACGATCATGATGAAGGCCTGGAACCGTGTGGCGCCATCGATGCGCGCCGCCTGCTCCAGCTGCACCGGGATGTTGTCATAAAAGCCCTTGAGCAGCCAGATCGCCAGCGGCAGGCCGAAGGTGAGATAGGTGAGTATCAGCGAGCCGTGCGTGTTCACCAGCCCGATCGCGCGCATCAGGATGAAGAGTGGCACGAGAAAGATCACCGCCGGGAACATATTGCGCAGCAGCACGGCAAAAAACAGGAAATTCCGGCCGGGGAAACTGAAGCGCGAAAACGCGTAGGCCGCAGGGACAGCCACGATCACCGAAAGGATTGTCGTAACCGTCGACACGAAAAGGCTGTTCCAGAAGAAGCGGAGGAAATCCTGGCCGACGCTGTTCTGCGGATCGAGCAGCTTCTGGTAACTGGCGAGGGTAGGCTCGTCCGGCCACCATTGCGGCGGGAATTGCGTCGCCGCGAATCCGGACTTGATCGAGGTGATCAGCATCCAGATCATCGGCAACGCAGTATAAAGCAGCATGAACACGAGGAATATGCGCCCGGCCCACCGCCAACCGTCGACGCGCATGCGGCGACGGGTCGGGGCTCGAGAGGCTGTCTCGGCAATCGTGCTCATGCGCTGCCCTCTTTCCGCTCGTTGCCGCTTAGCGCACGGACGTAGAAGTAGCCCAGTGTCATCAGTGTGAGGAACAGGAGCACTGAATAGGCCGATGCCACGCCCCAGCGCTGCCGTCCGAAGGCGAGCTCATAAATGTGGGTTATCCAGATATGCGATGCGTTCGACGGCCCGCCGCCGGTCATGATCCAGGGGATGATGAAGGAATTGAAGTTGGCCACTGCGAGCAGCAGCATCGTCACCACCGAGACGTTGCGCAAGTGCGGGAAGGTGACGTGCCAAAAGCGCTGCCATGCACTGGCACCGTCGACTTTTGCGGCGCGCAGCAATTGGTCGGGGACTGTCTGCAGGCCGGCCATCATCATAATCATGGCGAACGGAAACTCGCGCCAGATATTGACGACGATCAGGGAGGGCAGCACCGTGCTGACATTGTCGATAAAATTCGGCGGCCGGTCGGCCAATCCGAGGCCGACCAGCACCGCGCCGATGATCCCGAAGTCCGAATGGTAGATCCACTTCCAGATATAGGAGGCGGCGACGGCACTGATGACCCAAGGGATGATCAGGATAGCGCGCAAGACACCACGGCCGATGAAGTCGCGGTGGAGCGCCAGCGCCGTTGCAAACCCCAGGACAAAGGAGATGAAAGTGGACCCCAGCGTCCAGATCAGTGTGTTCCAGGTGACCTTCCAGAACACCTGACTGGTGAGGATCGTCGTGTAGTTGTCGAAGCCGATGAAGGTCTTGTCGCGGAGCTGCAGACCAGGCGGTGTCTTAAAGAACGACAGCTCGACCGTGTAGTAGATCGGATAGGCGATGACGATGAGCATCACGGCGATCGCCGGGAGCACATACGCGTAGTCCGCGCGATGCTCCCAGATCTTCCGCAGCGTGCCGGCTGTACCGGGTTGCAATCTTCGGCGAGCCTCGGCCTTGCCGGTCACGATCGTCACTTGTGGCGTGCCCTTATTCTTCGGAACGAGGCGGCTGCGCCAGCGGCGCAGCCGGTCAGGTCGTAGGTCAGGCTTGGACTAGAGTCCGCCCATCACGTCTTTTACCTTCTTGGCCGCGTCGTCCGCCGCCTCGTCGACGGTCATCGCTCCGGTCAGGGCATTCTGCAGCATGTCCGGGATGATGATGTTCATGATCTCGGGGGCCTGCGGCAGCGCTGGGAACGGAATGCCGTATGGCAGCATCGAGGTCGTGACATCGAGGAACTTGATGTTGTCCAGACGTTCCTTCATCCACTTGGTCTTGAAGCCGTTAAGGTTGCCTGGGTTTGATCCGGCGTAGGCCATCTTCAGCGACCATTCAGGGCTCGTCCACATGCAGATGATAGCCTTTGCAGCAGGCTCGTCTACCTTGCCGCCCTCGACATATTCGGGCTTCAGGATGTGAATGTTCGAGCCGCCGAACACGACGGCGCGCTTGCCGTCGGGGCCAGTTGGAATCAGGCCGTAGCGCATATTGTCGATGACCGTCTGCGCCTTGTCCTTGTCGGTGCCCGTCGCCTTTTTCTGCAGGTCGAGCATGACGTTGTAATCGGACGGGTGCGAGATCATCATGCCGAGCTGGCCGGCGACGAACAGGGGCTGGTTATCGGCCTGCTGGTTGGTGAGCGCCGAAACCGGAACCGACTTGTCGCGAACATACATGTCGTAGGAGGCTTGCAGCGCCGCCTTGCTCTGGGGACTATCGAGCTGGACCTGCTCATAGGTCGGATTCGCGGTGGCTTCGTCGAAGACGCCGCCGCCATAGGCCCACAGCTGTGGCATGAAACGGTACGGCGTATTGCCGGCATTCTTGCGCGCCACGAGGCCGTAGCCGGCAATGCCGAGCTTGTCGTGGATCTGCTTGGAATATTTGACGACGTCTTCCCAGGTTGCCGGAGCCTTGTCCGGATCGAGACCCGCACGCTTGAAGATGTCGGCGTTCCAGATGAACGCCATCGTCTCGTTGTTGGTCGGAATGCCGTAGGTCACGCCCTCCCAGGTCACGGCCTTCATGGCGCCGGGCCAGAAATCCTCGGTCGAATACCCCACATCCTCTGGCTTGAGCGGCGCCAGATAGCCCTTTGAGGCGAACTCGGTACCACCCAGGATTTGCAGGCGGACCGCCATCGGCGCGGCATTGCCCAGGAGCGCCGTGCGGAACTTGTCGAGAAGGTCGTTATAGGTGAGGGCTTGTTCCTCGAGCTGGATGTTCGGATAGGTTTTGCGGAAGGTCTCGAAGAAATCCTTGTAGTACTGGCGCAGGAGGTCGGGGTCGCCCTCGAACACGCCCTGATACCAGAAAGTCAGCCGCCCCTTGTAGTCGAGCGGGGTGACCTTGGCGCAATCGGCCGCCGTGTCAAAATCCTGTGTGCCGGCGATGGAGCGCACATATTCCGGCGACCACTTGCTGAGGTCGACCGGTGGCGCAGCCAGCGCCGATGTGGGCATCAGGGATGCCATCAAAGCAGTGACGACAGTGCCGCGCAGGACCGCACTGCCGAGCGTAATCCTCGTCATAGGTATCCTCCCTGGTTCTCCCATGCCGCCCTGCGCCAAGGCAAAGCGGTCCTTGCTCGTTTCGATCGCGAGGATGCTCAATGTATCCTCCCGATCCCTTGGTACGTTTTCAGATCATGGATTGCCTGTCAACGCGCAGGATCGTACATTGTTTGCGAAAGCCGTGTGTGATATCGGGCAAGGTATGTATTAAGTTGGGGAGCCGGCCTTGGCCGAAATAAGCGATTTCAAAGCTATGCCACCTGTGGGCACCGATCCCATCGGAGCCTCCAGCGAGGGCGCCTCGCTTTATGAATTGATCAGGGAAGACATCATCGAGGGACGGCTCGCCGCCAACGAACGGCTTGTGGTCACCGATCTGGCCCGGCGTCACGGCACCTCGACCAATCCTGTGCGCGAGGCCCTGCAGCTGTTGCGCGGCGAAGGCTTTGTCATCTTTGTCGCCAACCGCGGGGCACGCGTCCGACCCATTGATCAGGATTTTGTCCGGGATATCTACGAGATCGGTGTTCTGATCGAGCCAGCCCTGACACGATGGTTTGTGAATATGGCTACCGGCGAGGACATTGCCGAACTCGAACGTCTCCAAGGCCTGATTGAAGAGAACAACTTCGCCGACACATTCAGGCACAGTGAGCTGGATACCGCTTTCCACACCGTGATGTACCAGCGGCACTATAACCGCCACGCCGCCGAGCTTTGGTGGAAGCATCGCGAAGTGCTGCGAGCCGTGAGCCGTCGTTTCAACTTCACGCTGGCGCGACGTGCCGCGATCATGCGCGAGCACCGCGAACTCATCGCGCTCGTAAAGGCGGGAGAGGCCGACAAGGCGGCCGAACTCGTCTCCCGCCATGTCGAGGGCTCGGGCCGGCATATTCTCGAACAGATGCGTGCGCGCAACGCCGCTCGGGCCGGATAGAATATCCAGTCCAGAACATCGTTAGGCTGACCATTTTCAGACAAAGGTAGTTGCGATGAAAATCACGAGCATTCGGCCGTGGCTGATCAAGTCCGATGCTTCTTATTGGGGAGAGTTCCTGTTCGTCGAAGTGACGACCGACGAGGGAGTGAGTGGCTGGGGAGAGATCACCACCACCACAAGGCTCGCCAACCGCGCTCTCTGCACGATCCTGCGGCAGATCGGTGTCGCCGTGACAGGCGAGGATCCAGCGCGTATCGAGCATCTCTGGCACAAGATCTTCCGCAGCTTCACCTACATGGGCAGCCGCGGCGCCGCCGTCGAATGCGTGAGCGCCATCGATATTGCCCTCTGGGACATCCGGGGCAAAGTCCTTGGTAAGCCGATTTACGAGCTGCTGGGCGGACCAGTACGCGATGAAATCGCGCTCTACACCCATCCCAACCAAGCCAAATTCACGAGCAAGGAAGCCGTGGTCCGCGAAATTCTAGACATTGTCGAGTCCGGACACACTGCGCTCAAGTTCGATCCTTACCCGCACCAGGGTCGCAGCGCCGATGGTCTGCCTCGCGAACAGCGGGACGGCTACCTCGATGGCAGCATGACCCGCAAGGACGAGCGCGAAGCCGCCGAACTCACGGCTCTGATCCGTGAAACGGCGGGACCCGATGTCGACATTCTCATCGATGCCCATGGCCGCTTCGACGTTCCCACCGCCATTCGCCTCTGTCGGAGCCTCGAGGAAGCCGGTCAGATCGACTGGTTTGAGGAGCCCTGCCCGCCCGAGAGCCTTAACGCCCTCAAGCAGGTGCGTGAGAAGGTCAATACCGCCATCTCGTGGGGCGAGCGCGGCCACACGAAGTGGGATTTCGTGCCGGTACTTGAGAACAAGCTCGCCGACTACATCATGCCCGACGTCACCTGGACCGGCGGCATTACCGAACTCAAGAAAATTTCTGCCCTATGCGAAGCCTACTACGTCCCGGTCTCGCCACATGACGCCGCGGGACCGATCAATGTGGTTGCGGGAGCACAGGTGATGATGACCGTCCCCAACTTCTACAAACTCGAAACGTCGGAGTGGAACCTGGGCAAATACGATCACCTGATCGACAGACCACTCGACATTTCGAACGGCAGCCTCAAGCTGACGTCGAAGCCTGGTCTCGGTATTGAGATGGACCGCGACTATCTGCAGGCCCACGAGATTGAGCTGGGCTAGCAACACTCTATGCCCAGGGTACGGGGCGACAAGCCGAAAACGAGGATAAGTCATGGCAAAGACAGGTGGCGCCGACGAGGCGCTCAATCGGGTGAACGCGAACTCCAGGCCATCTCAGCTTCGCATCACCGACATGCGGGTAGCCGAAATCGTCGGCGCGCCGTTCACCTCAACCCTGCTCAAGATTTACACCAATCAGGGCATCGTCGGACTTGGCGAAGTGCGCGATGGCGCCAGCGCCACCTACGCGCTGATGCTGAAGAGCCGGCTGCTTGGCGAGAACCCTTGCGACATCGACCGCCTGTTTCGCCGGATCAAGCAGTTCGGTGGGCACGGCCGGCAAGGCGGCGGCGTCTCGGCGGTCGAAATCGCGTTGTGGGATCTCGCCGGCAAGGCCTATGGCGTGCCCATCTATCAGATGCTTGGCGGCCGGTTTCGGGAGAAGGTGCGCCTCTATTGCGATACCGATGCGACCGTGCCGAGCGGCACCGAGACCGGCAAGCGCCTCAAGCAGCGCATGGCGCTTGGCTTCACCTTCCTCAAGATGGATCTGGGGCTGATGCAGATCGCGGATGTACCCGGTGCGGTCGTATCCCCTGCCGGCTCACTTGAAGGGTACCGCGTCCACCCCGGCCGCGGCCCGGTCAAGACCACGGAGGAGCGGCGCGCCCGCAATGCCGCGTATGATTTGCATAATGTCCCCCACCCGTTTACTGGCCTCCACTTTTCCGACAAGGGCCTCGACCTGCTTGAGCAGTACATTGCCGAGGTTCGCGAAATTATCGGCATGGATGTTCCGCTCGCCATCGACCATGTCGGCCACATCTCACTGCAGAACGGTATTCGCCTCGCGAGGCGGATTGAAAAATACGTGCCAGCCTGGCTCGAGGATGTGATCCCATGGCAGTACACCGAGCAGTACCGACAACTGCAGGCCGCCACCACGGTGCCGATCTGCACCGGCGAGGACATCTACCTTAAGGAGGGCTTCGAGCCTCTGCTCAAGAGCGGCGGCCTCTCCGTTATCCACCCAGACCTGCTCACCAGCGGGGGCATTCTGGAGACCAAGAAGATCGGCGACATGGCACAGGATCACGGCGTCGCCATGGCCATCCATATGGCCGAAAGTCCTATCGCCGCAATGGCCGCGGCACATGTCGCGACCGCGACCGAAAACTTCATGGCGCTCGAATACCACTCTGCCGACGTCGACTGGTGGGACGATATCGTCGCCGGCGTTTCCAAGCCGCTCGTGAAGGACGGCTTTATCACTGTTCCGGACAAACCGGGCCTGGGGATTGACGACGTCGTCGACGAGGTGATCTCGCAGCATCTGCAGCCGGGTGTCACCGACATCTGGCAGCCCACGGATCACTGGGACAACGAGTATTCCTGGGACCGCACCTGGAGCTGAGGCGAAAAGAACCGAAGATGAAGATCACCGACCTCCGCTGTGCCGTTATCGGCAGGCACCCCATCGTCCGCATCGTTACCGACGAGGGCCTCTATGGCCTGGGCGAAGTCGAGTTCACCAAGACCTACCTCAAGCCCTGGGTCCTGCATTTCCGCGAGGCGCTGATCGGCGAGGACCCGACCGACGTCGAGCGGGTGATGCTGAAGATCCGCCAACGCGGCTCTTTCAAGCCCTATGGCGCGGCGGTAAGCGCTATCGAGCATGCGCTGTGGGACATTGCCGGCAAGGCCGCAGGCGTGCCGGCCTACAAACTGCTCGGCGGCAAGGTGCGCGACAAGGTGCGCGTCTATAACGGCTCGATCCGCCAGAAACGCACGGGCGACCGGCCGGAGGATTACGCCGCTGACGTCAAATGGATGATGGAGCAGCCGCAGAACTTCTTCATGATCAAGCAGGGAATCTCGTTCCACTCCGACATGAAGGACACCATCGAGGGCTTTCACTACGGCGTGACGCAGAAGAAGGCCGGCTATCACGGCGCCATGGATCAGGGCGTGATCAGCGAGCGCGGTTTCAACCACATGCTCGACTGCGTGATCGCGATGAAGGAAGTGCTGGGCGACAAGGTCAGCCTGGCGCTCGACTGCGGCCCGGGCTGGATGCTGCCCGATGCGATCAAGTTCGCTCGCGCGGTCGAGAAGTACAATTTGATGTGGCTCGAGGATATGCTGACCGGCGACTATGTGCCGTGGGTCAATCCGCAGGCCTATCGGGAGCTGACCACCTCCACCTCGACACCAATTCATACCGGCGAGCAGATCTACCTGCGGCACAATTTCAAGGAGCTGATCGAAACGCAGGCGGTGCGCGTCATCGGCCCCGATCCGGCCGATATTGGCGGCATTGCCGAGCTCAAATGGGTCGCCGAGCACGCCTATATGCACTCGATCCTGATGGCACCGCACGGCACCGCGAACGGCCTTCTCGGCCTCGGCGCGCTGATCAATGTCTGCGCCACCCTGCCCGCCAACTACATCGCGTTCGAATACCCGAGCGCCTCCGACCCCTGGTGGGAGGATATCGTAATCGGCCTGCCGTCGCAGATCGTGAAGGACAGCATGGTGGACCTGCTGGAAGCGCCGGGGCTGGGCCTCGATATCGACGCCGAAGCAGCCAGGAAGTATCTCGGGGAAGAGGATGCGGGCTTCTTCGACTGAACCGTCCTTCTTGCGCCACCCTGCACACGCGCACTGATTCTCGCAAATTGGCACCGGAATGACCGTTTCGGGCCGACAGCGGACTGTCGGCTTTTGGACACATGGGGCGAATAGCGGAAGTTGAACTGGAAAGCGCCATATGTGTCGGATTGGCCCACATCACACGGCGTCACGGGCCACCAATCCTAGCCGAACGGCATTGGCCGATTTCCACCGCACCAAACTGTCTTTTTCATGGGTCGAAGTGAGGCGATCCACGCCGACTAACTCGTGAACCACGCGGCATAATGCTGGTGCACGAGTGAAGCCAATAATCGAAATTCTCATGCCGCGTTGGTAACTCGGCTTGAACTAAAGACGCCACCCGCCATGCCCCAACTCAACGCGGTTGATCTCGTTCGACCAGCCATCTTGCTGGTCGGTCCCTTAGTCGTATTGGCACTCGCGGTGGGCCACTAGAGCCCCGATGATGCGATGTCCGGCAGATGAGGGGCTCATCACTCTTGATACCACGATGCAACAGCAGCTAGGACCGGCCATGTTTGTCACGAATGGTGGCGTGTCGATGTCGGATTGATCGCCCCGGCCTCGTCGTTCCAGAAAATGAAGGAGCAACTATATGTCTGAAAAGGAAGTCTTGTCTGTCATCAGGGGCCAGGAAGACGCAACCGCCAAGGGGGACGCCCACGCCAACGTCGATGCCATGGACCCGGATGTCGTGGTTTTCGATCTGCCGCCGCCGCTTGCCTATCGAGGCGAACAGGCACGCGACATCGAAGGGATAAATGCTTGGTTTGCAACTTGGTGCAACGGCGTCACCGTTCACATGGCTGACCCGCAGCTCATAATCGACGGCGATCTTGCAGTGGCCTTCGGGCTATCGCGCATGACTGGCATTAAGACCGATGGCACAAAGGTCGACTCCTGGAGCCGGCGAACCATCGTGCTAAGGCGCATCGCCGGTTCTTGGAAAATCATCCACGAACATGCCAGCTTCCCTATGGCTATGGACGGAAGTGGGCGCGCTGTGACGGATCTCTTGCCGTAGTTGCGGAACGCCTAATGTCCTCAATAGGGATGTCGGCTTGCACGCGGCAGGGGTTCGTAGGTGAACGGTCGATTTGTGAGGCGCAGAGCAGACAGGCGGCTTTCGAACCGGAGCGACAAGAGCAGACCTTTTGTTCGGCGCAAGTGTCGTCCTGACGTGACCAATGCGGTTCTTTCAGTTGCGAGCGTCGCTGGCTGGAGCTGCGTCAGTCGGTCGGAGACCAATGGTATTTTCAATGGAACGCTAATATACATGGAAACCCGAACGAGCAGCGCCTGCCAGATATTTGAGGAACGCCATGCGAAGGCTCATCTTCACGGCAATATGTATCGCCGCCGCAACAGCCGCTAACGCCCATGATTGGTACGAAGACAAGATTGACCCGCAGACCAAATTCAAGTGCTGCGGTGGTTCGGATTGCCGCGCCGTACCTCGGTCTTCGGTGCGGTCCAGGGTAGACGGTGGGTACACTTATTTGCCGCATAATTTCACCATCCCACGGGACCGTGTACAGGAATCCCCGGATGGACAATACCATATCTGCGAGAATAAATATGTTGTAACCAATCAGCTGTATTGGCGTTGCTTCTTCGCACCTCGTGTCGATGTGTCTATACTTCTAAAGCGCTAAGGCAAATACCACGCTCCGCTTCCGCAATTCACCTTCGCAAGGTGCCAGGCCATTAATTCTGTTGGACTTTCTTTAGAATTGTCGAAGCTCAAGTTACGTGATTTCGCCCTACTCCAGGCCCACTTTGGCTGCGCGGTCCCGAGCGCGAGCAAGCCCACAACCTCGCGATCAGCTCAAGTCAATATTTATCAGCCCATCTTCTTAGCGGCGATGCCTTGCGCAGAACCAGAATTTGTTTGATCAAATTGGCAGGAGACCAACAACCCGCAATAGTGATCCGAAATCTGCTGACATGATGTTTGACAGGCGGCCAATCGAACGGTCAATTCAAGCGGGACATCGGGTACTGGCCGGTCTCGTTGTGCTGCTTGCGCTCGGCGCTCCGACCTTGGCTGAGGACGGCGACGATTGCGGTGGCGCCGCTGCAGGCTCACAGCGGATCGCGGCCTGCACGCGGATCATCGAGGACAGGACGCGAAGCCCGGGCAGTCGCGCCATCGCTTACCACAACCGGGCTATTGCCTGGATCGACAGCGGTGACAATGACCAGGCCATGGCGGACTACGACAACGCCATCGCTCTCGATCCGAACGACACTGATGCCTACAACGAGCGTGGGCTGCTGTGGCTCGAGAAGGGTAAGAACGACAGCGCCATCCGCGATTTCGACCGGGCGATCGAGCTCGACTCGGGGAAAGCCCTGGCCTTTTACAACAGAGGTCTCGGCTGGGCTCACAAGGGCGACGACGCTCACGCCATCGCCGACTACAGCCACGCAATCGAGCTCGATCCGGCATATATGGAGGCCTACAACAACCGCGGCTTCGTCTTCAACAGGATGGGGGAATTCGACCGCGCCATCGCTGATTTCGACGAGGCGATCAGACTCAACCCCCGACACCCGTTCGCCTACAACAACCGGGCCATCTCCTGGGGCGCAAAGGGTGATGCAGAGCGCGCCGTCGCTGACTACAGCCAGGCGATCACGCTCGATCCGACCTATGTCAACCCTTATGGAAGCAGGGGAATTTACTATTTCTACGGCCCGGAACCGGCCAAAGCGCAAGCCGATCTTACAACGGCGGCGACACTTGCACCCGACAATGCCTACTATGCGATCTGGGCGGATCTGGCCGAGCTGCGCGGTGGCGGCGCCAGCCATTTGCGCCGTGTGGCCAGCAAGTTGGACATGACCAGATGGCCGGCGCCGTTGGTTCGCATGTTCCTTGGCGAGCAGTCGCCCGAAGCAGCCTTGGCCGCGGCCGACGATCTCGTCCCGAGCAGGAGGCGCGGAAATCTGTGTGAGGCCAATTTCTACGCGGCGGAATTCCACCAGCTCAAGGGCAATGCCGACAAGGCTTTGCGACATTACCGGCTAGCCGTGCGCCACTGCCCCAGGGATTTTATCGAGTACGTCGCGGCTACCAAGAGCCTGCGCGCCCTGGGCGTAACTCCATAGGGCGCTGCCGCGGGTGACTTCTGGCGGACTCCGCGAATTCGGTGACAGTCCAGATTTTATCGTGTCGGCACGGCCGTGGTTGTGTAGATTGGCTGTGTGGCCGTCTTGCAGGCATTGTTGTTCCAGGTCCACTCGCCACGTGACGCAACGCGGTAGCGGCTGGCGATTTCGGCCACGATGGACAGCCATGCGATAAGGACAACTGAGCGCGGGGTCATCAGCGCGATTCATGCGGGATTAGCATTCGCCAGATGCGGGAGGTCGGCTGCAGTCTCGAATTTGACGCATCAGCACTTGCAAATCGTCGGCCGAGGTCTTTTGCTCGCGCGATAGTTGCCCTTGACCGTTGAATGGTTGGCGAACAGATGAATAAAATCGATCGACGACGGCCAGAGTCGGAAACGGACGCCACCGTAAATGCCGCGAGACTTGGAACTCGGCTGCGCCTCGCCCGCCAGACACGCGGCATGACGCTGAAGAGCCTGGCCGCGGCTGCGAATTGCTCGGAAAGCCTGCTGTCCAAGATCGAGAACGGCAAGGCTTCGCCGTCCCTGCCTATGCTTCACCGTCTGGTTGAGGTTCTCGACACCAATATCGGCTGGATGTTCGAGCAGGTCGACGACGACGAGGCGATCGTGTTCCGGGCGGGCGCGCGGCCGTTGATCGCGCTCGACGCGTTACGGCGCGGCGAGGGAATCTCGCTCGAACGCATCATCCCGTATTCGGCCGGCCACCTCTTACAATGCAACATCCATCACATCGAGGCAGACGGCGAGAGCGAAGGTCCAATTCAGCATGCCGGAGAGGAAGTCGGCTACGTCCTCGCCGGCCGGGTCGAACTGATCGTCGACGGCAAGCGACATGCTCTCGCCACCGGCGATGCCTTCGTTTTCAGGTCGGAGCTGCCACATCATTACCGCAATATCGGCAAGGAACGCGCCAGCATCTTCTGGGTCAACACGCCGGCGACTTTCTGAGCAACGCTCAGCGTTCATTTGGATTGACAAATATTCAAGTCTCTTGAATGCTTGCCTCGTGCCTGTAGCACCAACGGGAACCAGCCGGTCTGGTCCGCAAGCAAGGGGAACCGAAAATGCGTCTGTTCAAACTTCTCGCCGGCTGTGCCGCCGCCATTGCCATGGGCTCGGCAGCCATGGGATCGGCGCTTGCCGATACGTTCGCACTCGTCAACATCAACCAGCAGGCCCTGTTCTTCAACCAGATCAACGAGGGCGCGCAGAAGGCAGCCGACGCCGCCGGCGCCAAGCTGGTCATTTTCAACGCCAACAATGTGCCGAGCGCGCAGAACGACGCGATCGAGAACTACATCACGCAGAAAGTCGACGGCATCATTCTGGTCGCCATCGACGTCAACGGCGTCAAGCCCGCGATTACTGCGGCCAAGGCGGCCGGCATTCCCGTCATCGCCATCGACGCGCAGATCCCCGACGGCGACAACGTTTCGTTCATAGGTGTGGACAACACCAAGGCCGGCGAGGACATCGGCAAATTCTACGCCGACTATGTGAAGACCGAGATGGGCGGCAAGGCCAAGATCGGCATCGTCGGCGCACTCAATTCATTCATCCAGAACCAGCGGCTCGACGGGTTCAAGAAGGCGGTGACCGAAAGCGGCCAGACCGTCACCTTCCTGGACACGGTCGACGGCCAGAACGTTCAGGAGACGGCGTTGAGCGCTTCGGAAAACCTGATGACCGCCAATCCGGACATGAACTCGCTCTATGCAACCGGCGAACCCGCCTTGCTCGGCGCCGTTTCGGCTGTGACCAGCCAGGGCCGCACCGGCGACGTCAAGGTGTTCGGCTGGGATCTGACCAAGCAGGCCGTTCAGGGCATCGACGACGGCTGGGTGGTGGCGGTCGTGCAGCAGGATCCGGCAGGCGAAGGCAAGGCCGCGGTCGAAGCGTTGGGCAAGCTCAAGAAGGGCGAGAAAATCGACCCGATCATCAATATCCCGGTGACGATCGTGACCAAGAAGAATGTCGACCAATACCGCGCGATGTTCAAGTAAACTGCGTCGGCGACCGAGCCGCGGCGCCGCCTGAAGCTGCGCCGCGGATACCTGGCAATCGCGTGGAATCCCAGATGAGCAGTGGCCAGACCTATCGGGTGCGGATGAGCGGCATCTCAAAGCGTTACAACGCCATCCAGACGCTCGATGATGTGTCGCTGACGCTGAAGCCGGGCGAGGTGCTGGGGCTGGTCGGCGACAATGGCGCCGGCAAGTCGACATTGAGCAAGGTGCTGTCGGGGGCTGTGGTTCCCGACGCCGGCACCATCGAGATCGACGGCAAGCCGGTGATCTTCAGCTCGCCGGCGGACGCACGTGCGGCGCGCGTCGAGATGGTCTACCAGGACCTGTCGCTCTGCGACACGGTCGATGTCGCCGGCAATCTGTTTCTCGGCCGCGAGCCGCGCCGCCGCATCGCCGGCATTTCCTTTCTCGACAAGAAGCGCATGCACGACGAGACGCGCCAGATGCTCGATCGGCTCGGTATCGTCATTGCCGACACGCGGCTCAAGGTCGAAAACCTCTCCGGCGGGCAGCGCCAGTCGATCGCCATCGGCCGCGCCGCCTCGTTCGAGCCGGCCGTGCTGATCATGGACGAGCCGACGGCAGCGCTTGCGGTGGCCGAGGTCGAGGCGGTGCTCGAACTGATCCGCGCGGTCAGCGCGCGCGGTGTCAGCGTCATTTTGATCACCCACCGGCTGCAGGACCTGTTCCTCGTCTGCGACCGCATCCAGGTCATGTATGAAGGGCGCAATGTCGCCGAGCGGCTGATCGGCGAGACCAATATCGAGGACGTGGTCAATCTGATCGTCGGCCGCAAATTCAGTGCGCGTTCCGCCACCAACGGCTATCGCGGTGGAGCGCCGGCATGAGCGATGCGATCCACGCTGCCCAGCCCTCACGAGTGCGCAAGGGCACCTGGCGCGATGCGCTGCTCGCCAATGGCAGTGTCGTCTCGATCGCGCTGTTCTTTCTGGTCGTCTGCATCATCTTCTCGGTGGCGACCGACGCCTTTCTGACGTCGCCTAATCTGTTGAACATCCTGCGGCAGTCGGCGCCGCTGCTGATCGTCGCCGCGGCAATGACTTTCGTCATCACCACTGGCGGCATCGATCTTTCGGTCGGCTCGGTACTGGCGCTGGTGGCAACGCTGTCGGCGACGCTCTTGCAGTTCGGCCTGCCATGGCCAGTCGTTATCCTCGCCATGTTGGCGCTCGGTGCCCTGCTTGGCGCGGTGCAAGGCTATTTCGTCGCCTATGAGGGCATCCCGTCCTTCATCGTCACGCTTGCCGGGCTTTCGGTGATCCGTGGCGTGGCGCTGCTGATCACCGGCGGCTATTCGATCCCGATCGAGCCCGGAAGCGCTTTCACCGTGCTGGGCCGTGCCTGGTTCCTTGGCGTGCCGGTGCCGGCGCTGATCGCGCTGGCGATCCTGGCCATCGCCTATCTCGCCTTCAACGAGACGCCGTTCGGCCGCTATGTCACCGGCATCGGCGCCAACGCTGAGGCGGTGCGGCGCGCCGGCGTCAACACGCGGCAGACGACGCTCTTCGTCTATGTGATTTCCGCCACCGCGGCAGCCCTTGCCGGGATCATCATTGCTGCCCGGCTTGGATCGGGATCTTCGAATGCCGGACAGGGTTTCGAGCTGGAAGTCATCGCCGCCGTCGTGCTCGGCGGCACCAGCCTGTTCGGCGGCCGCGGAACGATCATTGGCACGGTGCTCGGCGCGCTGACCGTGGCCGTCATCGGCAACGGCCTGATCCTGGCGCATCTGTCGCCTTTCCTGACGCCGATTGTCACCGGAACGATCATCCTGGTCGCCATCTGGCTGAACTTCCGCCTGTTCCGCGGCGCCGTGCGGAGCCGTTGAGCCGATGGGCGGTCTGTTCGATGACGCGGTGCCCGGCCAGCGGCTGGCGATCGGGGTCGAAACCGGCCATGTGATGACCGTGCTCGGCCCGGTTCCGGTCGAGGAGATGGGCATCACGCTGATGCACGAGCACATCTTGCTCGATGGCGCGCGCAGCTGGAAATGCCCCTGCCATCCCGATGACATGGCGGTCGCCGAGCAGCCGGTGAACATCGAGATCATCGGCGAGTTGCGCATGAACCCATACGTCAACCGCGACAACGTTTCGCTCGACGACGCCGACCTGGCGCTGTCAGAGCTACAGCGCTATCGCGCACTGGGCGGCCACACCGTCGTCGATGCCACCAATATCGGCATCGGCCGCGATCCCGAAAAGCTCGCCCGTATCAGCCGCATGTCCGGCCTGAAGATCGTCATGGGCACCGGCTTCTATCTCGAGCACACCCATCCCGAATGGCTGAAGGCCATGGATGTGGACGCGGTGACCGAATTCATCGTCAACGATGTCGGCGGCGGCGAGACGCAGCCGCCGATCATGGCCGGGCTGATCGGCGAGGTCGGCGTCAGCAAGGATTTCACCGCCGAGGAGCGCAAGTCGCTCAAAGCTTCGGCGCGCGCTTCGCGCATCACCGGCGTGCCGCTGTCGGTCCATCTGCCGGGCTGGGAGCGGCTGGCGCACGAGGTGCTCGATATCGTCGAGGCCGAGGGCTCCGATCTCCGCCATACCGTGCTCTGTCACATGAACCCGAGCCACAACGACCCCGACTACCAGACAAGCCTCGCCCGGCGCGGCGCGTTCCTCGAATACGACATGATCGGCATGGACTATTACTATGCCGACCAGGACGCGCAATCGCCCTCCGACGAGGAGAATGCACGCGCCATCGCCGCCCTTGTCGAGGCGGGCTTCGGCGACCGCCTGCTGTTGTCGCAGGACGTGTTCCTCAAGATCATGCTGACGCGCTTCGGCGGCTTCGGCTATGGCTATATCCTGAAGCATTTCATACCGCGCCTAAAACGCCACGGCGTCGAGCAGCCGGCCATCGACCGCATGCTGATCGCCAATCCGAAAAGCGTATTCGCGCGGCTCTGAATGGCCTCGAGTTACGACGGGAGTTCAAATGTCCAAGAAGAAGATCCTGCTTGCCGGCGAATCCTGGGTGTCGACCGCGACCCATATCAAGGGTTTCGACCAGTTTCCGACCGTCACCTACCACACCGGCGCCGACGAATTGCTGGGCGCGCTGAAGGCGACCGATTTCGACGTCACCTTCATGCCGGCGCATGAGGCGCAGCGCGGCTTTCCGCAGACGATGGAGGCGCTGTCGGCCTATGACGCGGTCGTGCTCTCCGACATCGGCGCCAATACGCTGCTGCTGCATCCCGACACCTGGGTCCACTCCAAGCCGACGCCGAACCGCTTGCGCCTGCTGCGCGGTTACGTCAGCGGCGGCGGCGGTCTATTGATGTTCGGCGGCTACTATAGTTTCCAGGGCATCAACGGCGGGGCGCGCTACCGCAAGACGCCGGTCGAGGACGTGCTGCCTGTGAGCTGCCTGGCCTATGACGACCGCGTCGAGGTTCCGGAAGGTTTTGCGCCCGTACCGAAACCAGGGTCGACACATCCCATCCTCAGGGGCCTTGGTTCGGACTGGCCGATCCTGCTCGGCTTCAACGAGGTGAGGCTGAAGGACGGTGCGGAAGTTCTGGCTACCGTGTCGTCGGACTATGGCTCACTGCCGCTGCTCGTCACCGGCCACCATGGCAAGGGCCGCACCGTGGCCTGGACATCCGATGTCGGGCCGCATTGGCTGCCGCCGCAGTTCATCGCCTGGCCAGGCTACAAGACCCTGTTCGAACAGATGCTGGGCTGGGCGACCGGTGAAAGCTGAGCCATGCGCGTCCACGTCGTCGGCAATGCCTGCGTCGACACCATGTTTCGCGTCGGCCGCTTCCCGGCCGTGGGCGAGACCTTGAACGCCGTGAGCTACGCTGACGGCCTCGGCGGCAAGGGCGCCAACCAGGCGGTCGCGGCAGCGCGGACTGGTGCAGAGGTGACGTTCTGGACGGCGCTCGGCAAGGACCGCGAAGGCGCATGGATCAGGAGCTGGCTCGACAGCGAACTGTCAGACCTCGAGGTCAGCGAATTCGAGCTGCCGAGCGACCGCTCGACCATCGTCGTCGATGGAGGCGGCGAGAATTTTATCGTCAGCGGCGTCGCCTGCAGCGAAGCGTTCTATCCGATAGAACAAACTGCGCTTGCCCGCTGGATCGCGCCCGGCGACATGCTCGTCTGCCAGGGAAATTTGCCCCTCGCCGCGACCAATGCCTGCCTCCGAGCAGCAATGGAAAACGGCGCGCGCACCGTCCTCAACGCCAGCCCCATCGATGCGGCATCTGTGCCCGATCTCGGACTGGCGGAGGTTTTGGTGGTCAACCAATCCGAAGCGCAAGCCCTGACCGGCCAGAGCGATATGGCAGCCGCCGCCCGGGCGCTGGCGGCCAGAGGCGCGGGTATTGTCGTGATCACGCTCGGCGGCGAAGGCTGTCTCGTGCTTGGTCCGGACCAGACGGAACCGCTTCGCTTGCCGGCGCCGCGCGTCGAAGCACTCGACACCAGCGGCGCCGGCGATGTGTTCTGCGGCTGTCTGGCCGGCGGGCTTGCCCGGGGCATGCCGGTCACCTCGGCACTGGAGCTGGCGCTCGCCGCCGCCGCAATCGCCGTGACACGGCCGGGCACGCTGGCATCCTGTCCTTCCGCCTCCGAGATGGCGGCGCTCATCGATCAAATGGAGCTCTCATGACCCAGATCGGCCAATCCGGCGGCGACGCGCTCGTGGACCTTTTCGGCCGCACCAAGGTGGTGATCGGCGTCGTTCACCTGGCGCCGCTGCCCGGCGCGCCGCGCTATGATGGCGAGGCGATCGAGGCGATTTACCAGCGCGGGCTCGACGATGCCCGGGCCTATCTCTATGGCGGCTGCGACGGCGTCATCGTCGAGAACCATGGCGACATCCCCTTCGCCAAGCCTGACGATATCGGACCGGAGACGGCGGCCTATATGGCTGTCGTCTCAGACCGCATCCGCCGCGAGCTCGGCAAGCCGATCGGCATCAATGTGCTGGCCAATGCCGCCATCCCGGCCTTGGCGATCGCTAGCGCCGCCGGCGCCGGCTTCGTCCGCGTCAATCAGTGGGCGAATGCCTATGTCGCCAATGAGGGCTTTGTCGAAGGCGAATCGGGCCGTGCGGCACGCTACCGCGCCAGGCTGCGCGCCAACGGCATCCGCATTTTCGCCGATGCCCATGTCAAGCATGGCGCACACGCCATCGTCGCCGACCGCCCAGTGGAGGAACTGGTCAAAGACCTGGCCTTCTTCGACGCCGACGCCATCATCGCCACCGGCCAGCGCACCGGCCACGCCGCCGATTTGGGCTACATAAGCATGATCAAGCAGGCCGCCGGCCTGCCGACGTTGGTCGGCAGCGGCGTGACGCCGGACAACGCCAACGATATCCTCGCCATTGTCGACGGGGTCATCATCGCCAGCGCGCTGAAGCACGACGGCGTCTGGTGGAACCAAGTCGACTCTGCTCGAGTAAAGGCGTTCATGGGTGGTCTGAGGCGATAGCTGACTTCAACCCCCCACCGCACCGAAGGGCCGCAGTCACCCGCGCGAGGGGCGGGAGCTCTTCGGGCTCGCCCGCCGCCCAGAGCAAAAGATGGGCATCGAGCAGAAGTTTCATGCGTCGCCGCCAAACAGCTTCCCGATTTCCTCATCGGCCATGCGATCAACATCGTTTGGAACTGAAAACTGCCCGGCCATAAACCCAACGCGACGCATTTCGCCGGCCGCAGGTGCGTCTATGGCAACGACCTTCACCATCGGCTTGCCGGATTTCGCAATTATGAAGGATTCAGCTTTGACCGCCCTGTCGACAAGACGAGACAGATGCGTCTTGGCCTCGTGAATATTGACGGTGTGCATTGCGGGCCCCGCGACTTAGTCCACGCAACTTAATCTACTCGGGTCGATCTTCTACTATTGAGCGACTTCCTCGCGCCTAGCCGGCTGCTAGCAAGGAAGGGATTTCGACCCAATGGCCCGAATTCGCCGTTAGGAATGGCTTGATCAGGATGGTAGCTTCGCTCAACCACAGCAACGAAGTCGGAGGCGATAGTTCGATGAGTGTGGGGAAGGCATCTCGCCCAGTAGTGCCGTTGGACGCCCGTTTCGACTTCGATGCCGCCGATCTTCGACGGATCTCGAGACACAGTAACTGTTTGGATCAAGTCCCGCATCGCCTCTGCGGATTCGCAGTTGCCAGCCCCAATTCCTTTGGCAAGCCTGTTTGAAGCTGGTTTAGTTGTTCATCGTAGCGTGCCGGCACCACAGGGCTCCAAACAGTCACCGCGCATGGGTGTCGGCTGATCTCGACAAGGATCTCGCCGGCACTGACCAGTTTCTCCATCTCGCGGAATTCGTTCCGGCGCTGCGCTCCCGCCTCGCCGCGACACTCGAATTTCCCATTGCTCACCCGACGATGAATACCGCTTGCGCCTTTTGCGTCAATTAATAAATTTACGCATGGAAACTCTCGGACATTATCTGTAAATTTTCGTCTTGCAGTTGCACGCATGGCGGGCAGCGCCGAGGAACCACCCGGGATCGGATGTCTGTGACGAGAGGATTTCAATGCCGATGACGCACAAGACCATGGAGGATTTCGCCCACTCCTGCGGCGTCTCCAGGCCGACCTTGTCGAAATATTTCGAGGATCCAACCAGCGTCAAGCCAGCGACGCGAAAGCGGATCGAGGAGGCACTCCGCTCGTCCGACTATCAGCCCAATCTGTTTGCCCGCAACCTGAACCGCAAACGGACCCGCAGCATAGGCATCGTGGTGCCGACTCTCGCCGATCCTTTCTATTCCGAGATGGTCAGCCGCATCGAACTCAGGCTGCGCCACGAAGGCTACTGGCCGATCGTGATCTCCTCGCACGGCTCGCGCGAACTCGAAGTGGAAGCGACGCGAACCATCCTGTCACTAAAAGTTTCCGGTGGGCTGATCGCGCCGCTCGGCCTGCGCTCGGACCACCGTGCGCTGGAGAAGCTGACGCAGGCCATACCGATCGTCTATTTCGACACCTATCTCGAGAGCGGCACGCCGTTCGTCGGCAACAACAACAGCCAGAGCGTTTCGACGATCGTCGATTACCTCTGCCGCTCCGGCGGCGCGCCGGTCTATTTCGACATCCCGCACGTCAATCACAATACGCGCGAACGCCTGCACAACTATGTAAGCGCCATGCAACGGCTCGGGCAAGAGCCGGTGATCATTGGCGACACCCATGAATACACCTGGGATTTCGAACGCATCGGCTACCAGCAGATGGAGACAATGCTCAGCAATGGTGGCTTGCCGGGTAAGACCATTTTGTGCGCCAATGACCGCCTGGCCTTCGGCGTCATGGCGGCCGCCTATTCGCAAGGTCGCAAGGTCGGCCGCAAAAGCGATTGCGACCTGCGCGTCGCGGCCCATGACGACCACCCGCTCAGCCGCTACACCTGTCCTGCCTTGACCACCATGGCGCAGAACTTCGCCGCTATGGCGGGACGCAGTGTGGAGACGCTGCTGGCCCTGCTTGATGAGGACGGGACTGCGGTTGCACCCAAGATCAATCTCGACGCGACGCTGGTCATGCGTCAATCGGCCTGAGCATTTCCAAAGGCGAGATCGAAGCCGCGCCATGCGCGGACCGCCGCGCTGACCGCTTGCCGTGCAGCCGGGCTATGGCGGCCCATCGAGACGAAGCCGTGGATCTGGCCATTCCAGCGGCGCAGGGCGACCGGCACTCCTTCATCTTCCAGACGCTTCGCGTAGGCCTCGCCTTCGTCGGCGAGAATGTCATGGCCGGCGATGGCAACAAAGGCCGGCGCCACACCGGCAAGGCTGGGCGCCTTCAGCGGCGACACGCGCCAATCGTTGATATCGCCGGCATGGGTAACATAGTGGTCGCGGAACCAAGTCATGGTTGCCGCAGTGAGACCAAAACCCTCGGCAAAGCGGCAATAGCTGTCGGCCGTCTGCGCGGCGTCCGTATTCGGGTAGAACAGCAGCTGCGCCGTCGGCGGATTCTTGTTTTCGCGCGCGAGCAGGGAGAGCACCGTGGCGAGGTTGCCGCCCGCACTGTCGCCTGCGACAGCGATGCGCTTCGTGTCGACGCCGAGATCGTCGACGGCACTTTGCATGAAGGCAAGCGCCACGCGGCAATCCTCGATCGCCGCCGGGAACTTGTGCTCCGGCGCCAGCCTGTAGTCGGGACAGACGACGACGCAGGCGGCCATGTTGGCAAACCAGCGGCAGATCTCGTCATGGGAGTCGAGATTACCGATCACCCAGCCGCCGCCATGCAGATAGAGCAACGCCGGCGCGCCGTGCGCGGAAGCTCCTAGCCCGCGATAGATCCTGAGCGTCAATGGGCCGCTTGGTCCGGCGATGGTGCGCTCGGTCAGCGAGGCGACCGGCTCGCGTTCGCCCTGCAGTGTCGGAAAGCCCTGCTCATAGGCGCGGCGGGCTTCCTGAGGGCTGCCGGCCTCAAACGGCTTGGCGGCCGCCTGCCGGCCGAGGTCGAGCACATGCCGGGCTTCCGGATCGAGCAAGGGCGAAGGCGATATTGTCATGGACGGCTCCCAAACTCAGGCAAGCAGGCTTGCCGCCTCGTCCTCCGCAAGGAGTGGCGGCTGATCGACGGTTCCATTGACTGCAACCGACTCGCGGCTTTCTCCCGAAGCGAGGATCGCTTCCATGATCTCCAGCACATGCAGCGCAAGGTCGCCGGACGCACGCGGCTTTCTTCCGCTCAACAGCGCGCGTGAAAGGTCGGCGACGCCGAGCATGCGGTAATTGGCGCGATCGGGCGCGGCGAAGGGCCAGTTGCGCGCGCCGTAGAGTTCGCTCTCGCTTGTGAAGTCTGCCCAGTCGGCTCCGCGCTCCGAAAGCGAGACGGTGCCGCCGAATGTGTCCGGATCGGGCAGCTTGAGCGAGCCTTCCGTGCCATGCAGTTCGATCGGATGGTTGGAGTGCTTGAAGACGTCCCAGGAGGCGCCGAAGGCGACGGTAGCGTCTGAGCGGAATTCCAGCAGCGACAGGATGCTGGTTGGCGTGCCGACCTTGAAGGTGGTGTTCCTGTAGGGACCCTCTGCGGTGATCAGGCGCTCCTCCTGGCCACGCGTTGCCATGGCCATCACGCGGCCGACCGGCCCGAGCAGGTTGACCAGCATAGTCAGGTAATATGGCCCCATGTCGAAGACCGGGCCGCCACCGGGTTGATAATAGAATTGCGGATTGGGATGCCAATGCTCCATGCCGCGCCCCATCATGAAGGCGGTGCCGGTCACCGGCCGGCCGATCGCACCCCCGTCCATGAGGCGGCGCGCCCGCCGGCCGGCGGCGCCAAGAAACGTGTCGGGGGCCGAGCCGAGCAGCAGCCCGCGCTTCGCCGCCTCCGTGACAAGACGGCGACCGTCGTTGGCCGAGGTCGCCAGCGGCTTTTCGGTGAAGACATGCTTGCCCGCCGAAAGTGCTGAAAATGAGATGTCGAAATGCGCCGACGGGATGGTCAGGTTGAGGACGAGGTCGATCTCCGGGTCGGCCAGAAGCGCGTCGACGCTGAGCGGACGGATGCCATATTCGCTGGCGCGCAAGGCCACCATGTCGGCGGAAATGTCGGCGCAGGCGCGCAGTTCCACCTCACCGAACAGAGCCGCATTGCGCAAATAGGTCATCGAGATGTTGCCGCACCCGACAACGCCGATGCCGAGCTTTGTCTTTGATTTCCCGTGCATTTCGATCGTACCTCCCAACACGTCAGCGGCCTGGACCGCTGCGCGGCAACGGATCACATTCGCAAGCCGCTATACAACATTTTAAATATTGACGCGCGTAAAATTGTTATAGAACATGCGAAAATGCTGACGAACGTCGGGCGCGCTGCCGGCCCTGGGAGGAGAAATGACTGACATGAAAAATCGGCCGGCCGCCGGCTCGAAGCCCGTGCTCATGTTATGATCGCCGACCGCCGGCAATTTCTCACTGGAAGCGCCGGGCAGCTGGTGCAGTAGCGCGGCTTGCGCGCAGGACTGGGCGTTCGCCGGACTCGCGCCAGTCGCGCGCCGAGCTTTGCCAACACCGCCTCGGGGGAGGCTGACGCAGGGCGGCATCAAGGAAGGAAAGGACGGTCGTGAAAAACCTGAAAGTCGGTTGCCAGACTTTTCCTTGGGAAATGTTGGGAGACCGCTTTGCCGGCGGCCCCGACGATCTCGTGAAGGCGATCGCGGATGGCGGCTATGCCGGCATCGAGATCACCGACACGATGATCGGCCGCTATGCCGGCAGGCCGGCGGAATTCGCCACCGCACTGAAGGCGACCGGCCTCACCCTCGTCTCCTTTGCCTTCGGTTCGAAGAACGGCTTCACACTGAAGGACAAGATCGGCGCCGACCTCGAGGCCGCGAAGCGCTGGATCGACTTCGCCGCCGCTTTTCCGGGCGCGATGGTGTCGATGGGCTCGGCCACCGTCGTCTCGGACGGCCGACGCGACGACAAGTTCGCCATCGCGGCCGAGATCTACAACAGGGCGGGTGAGCTCGGGCGCAAGGCCGGCGTCGATGTCGCGGTACATCCGAGCTCGCACCACAACACGCTGCTGTTCGACCGCGCCGATTACGACCGTATCTTCGGGCTGATCGATCCGTCGCTGGTCGGTTGGGTGCCCGACACCGGCCACATATTGCGCGGCCACAACGATATGATCGACACCCTCACAACCCATCGCGACCGCATCCGCTACCTTCACCTGAAGGATGTCGATGCCAGCGGCACTTGGGCAATGCTTGGCAAGGGCATCTGCGACACCCAGGCAGTGATCGCCATCGCCAGCGCCGCGCCCAACTTCAACGGCTGGCTGGTGTTGGAGGAAGAATCCGACACCGCTGCCGCAGATCCGGCCGCCGCGGTCAAGACCAACCGCCAGACGATGCGCGGCTACGGCGCGTGAGGAACAGATCATGATCCGGAAACAAGACCGCCGCCTTCGTGTCGGTGTGCTCGGCTGCGGGCCGATCGCGCAATTCGCCCATCTCGAATCCTGCGTCAAAGCAAGGAACGCCGACCTCTATGCTATCTGCGATGCCGCCCCCGACCTTTTGGCGCGCATGGGCGCGACCTATGAACCTGAGAAGATGTATGGCGACTACGACGCCATGCTGGCCGACCCGGAACTGGAGGCGGTGATCGTCGCGACCTCGGACGCCTATCACGTGCCGATGGCGATCAAGGCGCTCGAGGCCGGCAAGCATGTGCTGTGCGAGAAGCCGATCGGCGTCTCGGTCGAAGAGGGCCAAAAACTCGCCGACGCGGTCAAGCGCTCCGGCAAGGTGCTGCAGGTCGGCCACATGAAGCGCTTCGACCCGGCTCTTGAGGCGGCGCGCGATTTCGTCCGCGACGAGATGGGCGAGATACTGGCGCTAAAAGCCTGGTATTGCGATTCCACCCACCGCTACACCAACACCGATGCCATCCAACCGCTGCCGGTCAGCAGCCGGCTGGCGCGCAAGCCGGCCGGTAATCCGAAGGCCGATCTCAGGCGGTACTTCATGCTTGCGCATGGCTCGCACCTCGTTGACACCGCACGCTTCCTGTGCGGCGAGATCCTCGCGGTGCGCGCCCGTCTCAACCAACGTTTCGGCGCCTATTGCTGGTTCGTCGAAACGGAATTCGCCAACGGAGCGCTTGGCCATCTCGACCTGACGGTGGCTGTGCGCATGGACTGGCACGAGGGCTTCCAGCTCTACGGCGAAAACGGCTCGGTGATCGCGAAGACTTTCAATCCCTGGTACTTCCGGGCAAGCGAGGTCGATATCTTCCATGAGAAGGATGCAACGTCGCGCAAGCCGCTTGGCGCGGACGGCCATTTCTTCCGACGCCAGCTCGAAGGCCTCTCCGACACCGTGCTTGACGGCGCGCCGCTGCGTGGCGCCGACGTCGAGGACGGCCTCGCCTCGATCCGCGCCATGGTGGCGATCGCCCGCTCGGTCGAAACCGGCCAACGCGTCGAGATTGCTGGCGTAACAGGAGCGGTCTGATGGAGATCGGGGTGTTCGCCAAGACCTTTCCGGGAAGCGAGCCGGCCGGTGTGCTGGCCGCGGTGCGCGACGCCGGATTTGCCGTTACCCAGTTCAACCTTGCCTGCGCCGGCCTGCCGTCGATGCCGGATGCGGTGCCGGATCACGCCATCAGCACTATTGCGGCTGCGTCTGATGCCTCCGGCGTCGCTTTGGTGGCGCTGTCGGGCACCTACAACATGGCCCATCCGGACAGGACGGTGCGCCACGACGGCCTGCGCCGTCTTGGCGCGGTCATCGAGGCCGCGGCAGCGCTTTCGGTTCCGCTCGTCACCCTGTGCACGGGAACGCGCAACGCGGACGACCAGTGGGCGCATCACCCTGGCAATGCCGATCCGTCGGCCTGGGCCGATATGGCAAGCGAGATGGAAAAGGCGCTTGCTCTGGCCGAGCATCACGGTGTCGAACTCGGCATCGAACCCGAACAGGCCAACATCGTCACATCGGCAGCGGACGCGATGCGCCTTATCGCAGAGATGGGCTCGAAGCGGCTGCGCATTGTGCTCGATCCGGCGAACCTGTTCGAACAGGCGAGCACAGGGCAAGCACGCGCCGTCGTCGCTGCAGCAGTCGAAGGCACCGCAGGCCACGTCGCCATGGCCCACGCTAAGGACCGTTTCGCCGACGGCCGCTTTGCCACCGTCGGCCGCGGCGTCGTCGACTTCGCCGATTTCGTCGCCCGGCTCAAAGTGTCAGGCTTTGACGGGCCGCTGGTCACGCACGGCCTTTCAGCCGAAGAGGCACCAGGCGTCGCCCGGTTCCTGAAGGGGCTGGCCTGATGGCGCGCCCGGCCACCTTGTTTCGCGACGATGCCACGCTGCGGATTTCCGATGAGGGCGACGGGCTTGCCGTCGTCTTCCAGCACGGGCTGGGCGGCGGCGAGGCACAGGTCGCGCAGGCTTTCCCCATCGACGCCGGCTGCCGGCGCATCACGTTGGACTGCCGCGGACACGGTGAGTCCGATCTAGGCAGCCGCCGACCGTTTTCAATGGCGATGTTTGCGGACGATGTTCTGGCCGCCGCCGACCAGGCCGGCCTCGACCGTTTCGTCGCTGGCGGCACTTCCATGGGCGCCGCGATTGCGTTACGCCTTGCCTGCCGTTGTCCGGACCGCGTCGCTGGCCTGATGCTTGTGCGGCCGGCCTGGACGTTCGAACGCGCGCCAGTGAACCTGCAGCCGATCGCCGAGGTCGCCGGCCTCATCCTCGATCATGGCCCCGACAAGGCCAGGACGATCTTCTCGCGGTCTGAAGTCGCCGCGCGCCTGCAGAGCGAGGCACCAGACAATCTCGCCTCGCTGTTCGGTTATTTCGACCGCCCGGATGCAGCATTGTTTGCGCAAGTCCTGGCCGACATCGCTGCCGATGGAGCTGAGGTCTCGGCAAGCGACGCCGCCACCCTTGGCATTCCTGTGCTGGTCATCGGCAATACTGTGGATGCGGTGCATCCACTATCGGCCGCGCATACACTTGCGGATGCCATCCCCGGCGCGGCCTTTGTGGAGATCGCCGCCAAGGCGCTCGACGGCAAAAGGCATTTCGCCGAGCTGCAGGCCGAGATCACCACGTTCCTTCACGCCCACTTCAACATCCGGAGCCTTGTTGCGTCATGACGAGCAAATCCTTATCCGGCCGTGTTGCCATCGCCGCCTTGCCGCGCAACCGGCTGCTCGGCGAGTTTTCCCTGTGGTCGGCCGACCTGGCCAACATGGAGCGCGATCTGAAGCGCATAGACGCTTATGTCGACCTGCATCACATCGACGTCGCTGACGCCCGCTTCACCCCCGGCTTCCTGTTCTTTCCGGATCTGGTGGCACGGATCGCCAAGCTGACGACAAAGCCGATCCATGTGCATCTGATGGTCGAAGCGGAAATCGTCGAGGAGCAAACGCGCCAGTTCATCGAGGCCGGCGCCGACCTCATCAGCGTCCATGCTGAAAACGGCGAGGCCGGGTTGCGCGCCGTGCGGCTGGCGCATGAGCTCGGCGCCGAGGCCGGCGCGGTGCTCAGGCTGGAAACGCCTGTCTGCGCCGTCACGCCCTTCTTGCCCGAAGTTGCCTTTGTGACGCTTCTCGGCACGTCGATCGGCGTCAAGGGCCAGGCGCTGTCCGATCAGGCCTGCCCGCGCCTGATCGAGGCGCGCGCGCTGATGCGAAAAGCAGGTCGAGAGAACCAAATCATCTTGGCTGCCGATGGCGGAATCCGACACGAGACGGTGCCGCGCCTGCGTGCTGCCGGGGCCGAAACGGTGGTGCTCGGATCGCTGGCGTTCGGCGACCCCGACCTTGCGCAACGCATGGCCTGGCTGCATGGGTTGAAGGTCACCGCCTGATGACCAAAGTTGCGCTTGCATTCGATCTCGGCGGAACGGAGCTGCGGGGCGCGCTGGTCGAGCGCAACGGTCGGGTTGTCGCCCGCGTTTCGGCGCCGACGTTGGCGGGTGCGGGATCGGAAGCGGTGATCGGCCAGATCATCTCACTTGCTGGCAGGCTTTTGGTCGAGCGGCCGCAGGCAGAGATTGCCGGCATCGGCGTCTGCGCGCCGGGGCCGCTCGATCCCAAGGCCGGGATCGTGATCGCGCCGCCGACGCTGGCCGGCTGGCACGACGTGCCGCTGCTCGACATTCTGGGCAGGCATTTCGGCCTGCCGGTGCGGCTGGAGAACGACGCCAATGCAGCCGCGCTGGGCGAATGGCGTTTCGGCGCCGGCCGGGGTAGCGGATCGGTGGTCTTCGTCACCGTGTCGACCGGCATCGGCGGCGGCGTTGTTGCCGATGGCCACATCTATCATGGCCGACGCGGGCTGGCAGCCGAGATCGGCCATATGACCATCACCGGCGAAGGCGACCGCTGTTTCTGCGGCGCCATCGGCTGCTTCGAGGCGGTGGCATCGGGAACCGCGCTCGGGCGGCATGCCACGCGGCTGACGGCTCCCGGCGACGGCTCACTGCTCAGGCGTCTTTCCGGCGACGGCGATGTCTCGGCCAGGCACGTCGTCGAGGCCGCTCGCGCCGGCGATATCAGGGCCCTGGAACTGGTCGAGGCCGAGGCGAAGTGGCTGGGCATCGGCTTCACCAATCTGTTGCACCTCTACTCGCCTGATCTGATCGTGATGGGCGGCGGCCTCGCCAACGGCTTCGATCTGCTGGCGCCGCTTGTCAGGGGCACCGTCGAAGCGCGGGCGATGCCCGCCTATCGCGATGTGCCGATCGTACAGGCGCAGCTCGGCGACCAGGCCGGCCTGGTCGGCGCGGCAAGCCTGATCCTGCGGGAGGGCAAGCCAGGAACGTCACTGGCAATGGCGCAGAACGACGAGAGAAGATGACGCCGGCACTCGCCGGGAGCGCTTCGGCCGCAGCGAATTCGAACTCCGGCGTCAAACGCAGCGCGGCACCGAGAGGCTGATGGCAGACGGAAGGCACTCACACGTAGCGCACTTCGACTCCCAGCTTGTCCAATCGGCTACGAATCCCATACGGCATACCAGTGTCGGTGATGATCAGATCGACACGTGACAACGAGAATGCCTTGGACGAGGCGCCGATATCCCATTTGCTTGAATCTGCCACAAGGATCACACGCCTGGCCATACGAACCAGGTTACGCTTCGTACGTGCAATGTCTTCTGAGACATCGACGACGTCGAATGAGTGATCTATCGCATGCGCGCTGACGAATGCCTGGTGAGCCACAAGACCGCCCACGGCCTTGTCAAAATCCGACACGATCGTGCTGACCGTCTCGGGATAGACCCGACCGCCTATCATATGCACGTCCAGTCCGGGACGATACATCAGATGCTGCGCGATGTTCATCGCGGTTGTCGCTACTACGACATTGCTGACCGGGGGCATCTGCATTGCGACCTGCAGCAACGTCGAGCCGCTGTCGAACACCACGGACTGGTTGTCTATGATCTGGCGCGCCGCCATCTGCGCGATACGCCGTTTGGCATCGAAGTTGCGGTACATCCGTTCTTCGAAGGCCGCGGCGGGCGAATCAGCGGGCAAGGCAATTGCGCCGCCATGCGTTTTGATCAACTGCTTTTTTGCGTCCAGAATTTCCAGGTCGGACCTAATGGTCACCTCGGACACGCCGAAGTTTTCCGCCAGTTGGCTGGTGCGCGCCTGGCCGGTCCGTTGAAGCTCGAGCATGATCTGATGTCGTCGTTGTTCCGCCAGCATGTGTGACCCCGAATTGCTGTTTGAATAGCTGCACGCTAACCTTTCGAAAATCGAACCCCAAACCGGCAAGCGTTTGCGAATCCTTGGGATAGCGCGTCATCGTAGCGAACGCTAGCGGTCGCAATCGCAATCTTATATCAAAACGAAAGAAATCGAAATATTGAGTATTGTTTTGCTTTCGAGTTAGGGTCCCTCAATGTCAGATCAAAAATCGCGAAGGGACTGCACCGATATGGGCCTTGGAACTAAAATTCGCTTGTCGCGGCTGTTCTCGCATCGATCTGGAAACCTGTTCGGTGGTGCGGTCGACCATTTCGTAGGCTATGGCAACGTCCGTGAGGGCGGCCTTGCGGATCTCCCCGGCGCGCTCAAGCGAGTGATGGCCGGAGAGCCAGATTACATCAGCATTCAGCCTGGTGCGGCGCGTCATCTGTGGCCGGCTTACGCCGGCAAGGCGGCGCTGGTCATTCAGGCGGGATGCTTTACGCCCGACGATCGAATCAGTCAGTTGATCGCGACACCCGAAGATGCCGTGCGCTACGGTGCCGATGCGCTGGCCGTCGCTATTCCGGTGCGGGGCGATACCGAGGGCCACTACATTCGCTGGCTTACCGATACGGTCAACGCTGCTGCTCGTTTCGAAATGCCGGTCGTTGCTCATGTTTATCCGCGCGACTATTCAAACGGCTGCAAGATCGTCTTCACGCCCGACGAGATCGCCTATGCAGTTAGGATTGGCTTTGAGACCGGCGTCGACGTGATCAAGGTCGGATACACTGGGGACTTCGACTCATTCAAGGAAACGGTCGCCACTTGCCCGGTTCCCATCGTTATCGCCGGCGGCCCGAAGACCGAGGATCTTCTGGGCGCTCTGACCCAGACCTCTGAAGCCCTGCGCGCCGGCGCGAAGGGTGCGGTCGTGGGGCGCAATTTGTGGGGGCATGGTGACATCACGATGGCAGCGCGTGCGTTCAAGGGCGTCATTCACGACGGGATGGCGCCGCAAGACGCTTTGGCGGCTGCGGCACGTGAGCCGTGACCGGCGATCTTCAGGTCTTGGGCTTCGGAGCCTTGGCGATTGACGACATCATCTATGTCGACAGCCCGCTGGGTGCCGGCAAAGGGAGGGTGACAAATCGCACGAGGGACCACGGCGGCAATGTGGCGACGGCACTCGTTGCTGTCGCCAAGTTGGGCGGGCGTGCCGGTTTCATCGGCTGGCTGAGCGATCAGCCACATTCAGATGTCAGCGCCCGCGAACTTGAACGACACGGTGTCGACATATCGTTCGCGCCACGTCGTTCCGATGCCAGGCCAATCCGGTCGGTGATCACTGTCGCGCCTAATGGTGACCGGTTCATCGCCTATGATGATGATGTGCCGCACGGGACCTCGGATGCGCTGGCCGACAGCGTCCTTGCGCAAGCCCAGGTACTGTTGATCGACGGCTACGCCACGCAGGCGGAGATGGTCGTTGCTCGAGCCCGCACGCTGGGTCTGGCGGTGATCGCCGATATTGAGTGGACAATCGGACCTGCAACCGACCGATTGATCCGCCTATCAAATCACCTGGTATTCCCTCTGGAATTTGCGCAGACCTATACAGGCGAAAAAGAGGCGACGGCGATCCTGCGCAAGCTGTGGTCGGATGACCGCTCCGCGGTCGTGTTGACCGATGGCGATCGAGGCGCCTACCTCCGGCAAAAGGACGATGCCGTTTTGTGGCACGTTCCGGCCTACAAGGTCAGGGCAGTGGACACGACCGGCGCGGGGGATTGTTTCCATGGGGCCTATGCCTTTGCCCTTACACAGGGAAAGCAGCCTGTCGCCTGCGTTATTTATGCAAACGCCGCGGCCGCGATCTCGGTAACGGGCCGCGGTGGCCGTATGGCTCTGCCAGACCACAATGCCTGTCTCGCGTGGATGGCGAAAGAAAATGCGCCTGTGCCCATACCGATTACGTCGCCAGACTGAGAATTCATCGCTCGGATATTGCCGCTTCTGGGGGAACGTCCGGGGAGCGCGCCTTGGCTGCGCCGATGACACTGCCGGTTCGATCTGCAGTCGCGCTGGGTGGAGGCTATTCGACGTTTAGCTAGCGCAGATAATAGGGAGGATGTGACGTGGCCGTTGTTGTGTTGGACAAGATTTGCAAGACCTACGGGACGAAATTCCAAGCAATCAGGGATCTTAGCCTGACGATAAACGATGGCGAGTTCCTCATTCTCGTTGGCCCTTCGGGATGCGGAAAATCGACTGCCTTGCGCATGATCGCGGGGCTGGAAGAGATCAGCAGCGGAACCCTGAGCATTGGCGGCGAGAATGTTGAGGATCTGGCGCCGAAGGACCGCGATATTGCGATGGTCTTTCAGAATTATGCTCTTTATCCGCATATGACAGTGTTCGACAACATAGCCTTCTCGATGAAGCTTGCGGGGAAGAGCAAGGCCGAGCGCACGAAGCGCGTCCATGAAATTGCAAAGACCCTGCAATTGGAAACGCTGCTCGACAGTAAGCCGGCGGCGCTGTCAGGCGGACAACGCCAGCGGGTCGCCATGGGGCGCGCGATGGTGCGCGAACCGGCGGCCTTTCTCATGGATGAACCCTTGTCAAACCTCGATGCCAAGCTGCGCGTGCAAATGCGCGCGGAAATTGTCAGCCTGCAAAGACAGTTGGGGGTGACCACGATTTATGTAACACACGATCAGACCGAAGCCTTGACCATGGGCGACCGGGTTGCGGTCTTAAAAGGCGGTGTGCTTCAGCAGGTCGACACGCCAAAGACACTGTACAATCGGCCAATCAATGCCTTCGTGGCGGGTTTCATCGGGTCGCCATCGATGAACCTGTTCGAAGGCCGTTTGCACAATGGCAGGATCGACCTGCCGACCTTTTCGATCCCGGTGCCGACGAGTGCGTTTGAGCGCTCGCCTGGTCTGACCGCCTTCGAAGGCAAGACACTCATCTTCGGCATACGCCCCGAGGATCTCTACGACAGCAGTCTGGAATCGGGATCGCGCCATGCCACTCTGCCGGCCATCGTAAAGTCGACGGAGGAATTGGGATCCGAGCTTGTCGTTCACCTGAGTGTCGATGCGGTTCGAATCGATTCCGGCGACCCAGATGCCGTTGAAGATCTAAGCGGTGCGGCAAACGCCGTAGCGAGGTTTGAAGCCGTCAGCGCGGTCCGGCCGGGCGAGTTGATTAATCTTGCGATCAACGCGGCCAAGTTGCACTTCTTCGATCCCCAGACGCATCTCGCAATTTAGCGTGATCCGCGAGGGTTGATCCGGAAAGAATCGGACGCGCAAATTTTGTTAGACGCTGGCTCCGCTCTGGTGTGCGAACCCCTCGCTCGACCATCAAATCGGTTGGTTGAGGGTTATTTTTGGGCCGTGACTTCTAAGCTGCAAGATCGTAGCCGGCCAGGAGCCAAGCATTCGTGGGCGACTAAGATCGTTGGCTTTGCATCAAGGGAAATTTCGGGCCGTCCTCCTTGGCAAACGGTGCAACCCTGCTCGACATCGTTCAGCGGTGCGACACGCCGATTTTTTCACCGGGAGCTCGAGATCGTCTTGTGCCCATTGGTCACCCAACAAAGCGACCAAGCGATCAAGAGTCGCCTGAACGCCGTCTAAATTGCGACGTCTTCGCAAGTGCGTGACCTGCCGAAAGCCCGCTTTTCCGCCCGATCGATGCGCCTTTCATTTGTTTTCTTTTGAGCTAACAGGCTTTCGTTTGTTTACGAAATTAGCGGAAAAATGCGACGCGAGCAATGTGTACAATGGAAAAAGCACCTCCTCGGAACTCAGACAAATCGCGTTATTATTCAACTGCTTACATTTATTTCTGGCTTCGCATTATCCCAGCCATTCTTCACGATCCCAGTTCTTGATTGACACAAAGACCCGGAAGGGAACCTAGTTTGATCGCGATCGGGAGGATCGAGCCAAAACATCGCTCCGAGGAGGGAAACATGAACGTCAGTAAATATATTGTAGCGGCTTCGTCCGCTGTGGCCGTCTGGGTACTATCTGCCACCTGCGCCTTCGCTGAGACCAATCTCGAATTCATCCAATGGTGGGAGCCCGAAATGCCCGCTGGCGCTCTGCGTGGCATCATGGATGAGTTCGAAGCTAAAAACCCTGGCATCAAGGTGACGCTTGTCAGCGGCCCCTACTCCGCCACCCATGATCAGATCGTGGTCGGCGCCGCGTCGGGTACGCTCAGCGATGTCGTCGGCCTGGACGGCGCATGGGTCAACGGGCTTGCAAAGCAGGGCGCAATCGCGTCGATGGACAGCCTAATGGCCGACGCCAAATATGACCCGAGCCAGATCGCTGACATCATCAAGGTCAACGGCCAAAGCGTCATGTTCCCGCTAGCCTCGTTCGTATACCCGGTCTTCGTCAATCTCGATCTGGCCAAGGCTGCCGGTGTCGACAAGATGCCGACTACCCGCACAGAATTCGCCGCTGCCGCGAAGAAGATGACCAATACGGACAAGAACGAATACGGGTGGGTGCTGCCGCTATCGCTGCAAAATCCCGGCGGCATCCAGAACGACGTGATGTCTTGGGTGTGGGCTTCCGGGGCGTCGATGCTCAAGGACGGTAAGCCCGATGTGGAAAATAGTGCCGTGGTCGGTACGCTCGAATACATCAAGTCCCTGCAGGACGCCGGCGTCATATCGCCAGGCATCTTTGCCAAGAAGGAACAGGACAAGGTCGAAGAGTTCGTCAACGGCCGCGTTGGAATGATGATCGACTCGCTGGCACATATCAATCTTATCCGCCAGCGCAACCCCGATCTCAAGTTCGGCATCTCTGCCCTGCCTGCGGTTGATGGCTATTCGGGTAAGCGCGGACTGCCCTATGCCTCGTGGGGCATCGGCATCAGCAACAGCACCGAGCACAAGGCTGAGGCCTGGAAGCTCGTTGAATATCTGATGAGCCCGGAAGTGAACGGCCGCCTGGTATCGCTCGCAAACGCCTTTCCAGGCAATGTGCACGCGAAGCCTGACTTCTCGAAATCGGACCCGCTATTTGAGGAAGCCTTCAAGATCTACCAAAGCGGCCACCTGGCCAACGAATTCGTGGGCCTGCCCGTCGCCGAGGACCTGATGCGAGACATGAACGTCGAAGTGCAAAAGATGTTCGACGGCCAGCAAACCGCAAAGGACGCGGCTGCCAATACGCAAAAGCAGTGGTTGGTTGACTTCGCCAAGTAGGCGCAGCTCCAGACAATTCCGGCAGCGCGATATGGTTCTATCGCGCTGCCGCTGCATCGTAACCAGACGATACGTTCCTACGATCAAACGGGTTACACCTCATGAGCCTCGCCAACGAAGGTCTGATCGTCACGCCAACGAAAGTGCGCAAGCGTGGCATGATCTCTTACAAGACAAGAAAGAGGCTGATCCCGCTGTTTTACGTGGCGCCAGCCACGTTTTTGTTTTGCCTGCTCATGCTGTTTCCCATGATCACGGTCCTGCGCTATTCGCTGATGGACGGCGCGATCATGAAAAAGGACGCTGCTTTCGTAGGGTTGCGGAACTACGTGACGATCTTCGCAGATCCGGTTTTCTGGCAGTCGGTCGGGCAGACCCTCTATTTCACGGTGATGAGCGTCATTTTCCATCTTCTGATCGGCTTGGCCTTCGCGCTCTTGCTCAACACGCAACGGGTCCATCCGGCGGTTAGAAGCATTCTGCGTGTTCTCTACATCTTGCCCTGGCTTTTTACGGCGGTGATCATCGCGATCATCTGGCGGCTGATTCTGGATCCCAACGGCGTGGTCAACAGCATCCTGATGGCGCTCCATATCGTCAACTTCAAGGTCGAGTGGTTCTCTTCGACGAAAACCGCGCTCCATGCGTTGACGTTTGCGAACATCTGGGCGGGATACCCGCTTTACATGGTCAGCTTGCTCGCCGGTCTGCAGGGCATCCCCAAGGACCTTTACGAGGCCGCAGGCATCGATGGGGCCAATGAGTTCCAAAAGTTCCGGTACATCACGATTCCGCAGCTGATGCCGATCATCATCAGCATCGCCTTGCTGGATTTCATCTGGACGATGCAGGTCTTCCCGCTGGTCTGGATGACAACGGGCGGTGGCCCGATCCATGCGACCGAGGTGCTAAGCACATATACCTATAAGCTTGCGTTTTCGAGTTACGAATTTTCACAAGCCTCGGCGAGCGCGATCTTCATCCTGATCATCTCGATGGGCGCGACTTACTTCTACATCAAACACCAGAAGGCCAGGTGACCGGCAATGGCAAAGCGCTCTTCTTTCAAAAACACCGTATTGCCCACCGTACTGACATATCTGGGGCTCGCGGCCGGTCTGGTCTTTGCAGGTTTTCCCATCCTGTGGATGTTTTTCACTTCGTTGAAATCGAACACCGAGATCTTTGCCCTACCGCCGAGGCTGCTGCCCGACCATTTCACCAACGTAGCCTACCTTTCGATCTTCAATGATCCGGTCAAGGTGCGCTTCTTTCTCAACAGCTATCTCGTCGCGGGAGTGGTAACGCTTCTGACGCTGCTGGTCGCCGTTCTTACGGCCTATGGCTTCAGCCGCTATTCATTCCGTTTTAAGAATACGCTCAACGTCTTTATCATCAGCACACAGACCGTCCCGCCAATCACACTTCTCATTCCCTATTTCGGCATGGTCGTCGCCTTCGGTATTTTCAACACCTACTTCGCGCTGATTCTAACCTACATGGTATTCACCTTGCCTTACGCAATTCTGCTGATGACGGGCTACCTCAATACCCTGCCAAGGGAACTCGATGAGGCGGTGTTGGTCGATGGGGGGTCAAGTTGGACAGCGCTGTGGCGTGTGGTTATCCCTCTTTCAGTGCCTGGCATCGTAGCGACTGCGGTCTATACGTTTCTATTGGCGTGGAATGAGTTCCTCTTTGCGCTCACTTTGACGAAGTCGACAGACATGCGGACCGTTCCAATCGGTATCGAGTTGCTAATGGGCCAACATGCGTTCGAATGGAACGAGATGATGGCGATGAGCGTGCTGGGATCGCTCCCGCTTCTGATCCTGTATCTGATTGCACAGCGTTATTTCCTCGCGGGCTTGGCCGCCGGGTCGGTGAAGATCTGAGCGGCTGGACTCCCAGTTCGCCGCTCTCGTCATCCCGTTGAGGGATTGGCCGGAATGGTGTTGCTGAACACAAACACCCCCAATGTCCGGCTACCCGGTTCGAACGTGATCGTCCATTCCTGCCAGCAGGGAAGCAATCAACGCTGGGATCATACTGGCGGCCAACTTAGGAGTCGTGCTTCCGGCCTATGCTTGACCGCGCATGACGGCGCACAGTTCACTATGGAAAGCTGCACTCCCGGCACGCGCAATCAGATTTGGCACCTGCCTCTCCTGCCTGCCGCACCTAGATGATTGTGGCACGGGACAAACAGAATTCGATTCCTCGCAGCAGCCTCTAACAGACGCGACAGCGCAGTGCGAAAGACCACCGCGGAAAACTTAGGAAAGAAGCTGTACGGATTGTCCCTGCGCCGAAAGCAGTTTGGCGGCCTTCCGGTCAAACGAGACGAAAGTCTCCCCGCCAAGCCAGCCGCCGTCAAAAGCGATCACGCCGTCCGCGAAATCGCCGCCGGCATCGAGGACTGACAGCCCTGCCTCAACTGCCGGCCGGTTGACGACAACATTCGCGGTGTTCAGCAACGCCCGGATCGCCGCGGCAATATTTTCGCGCTCTGTCTGGTATTGCCTGGCCAGAACCCAGGCGAACTCGCACAAGGCCTGCAAGCTCACGGCCACGATGTCCGCTTTGGCCAGCAGGTCGACGGCAACGGCCGCCTGCCCCTCATCATCGGCGACATAGGCGCGCAGCAGCACATTCGTGTCGGCCGTAACCCTCATTCCTTGCCGGACCCGGCCGCGGCGCCCGCTTCCGCTATCGCCTCGTTGATCTCCTCGATGCTGAGCACCTGGCCGTTCGTCTTGCCTCTGAGGAAGCCGTGGAGGTCCCGGAATGACCCTTTCGCCCGTGCCGCCTTCAATTCCGCCCGACCGTCGGGCAGCAGATCAAGCTCGATCTTCTCGCCCGGCTTGATGCCCAGATGTTGCAGCACGTCCTTGCGGAACGTCACCTGTCCCCTTGTCGTCACTGTCAACGTTGTCATATTAAACATTTCCTGTTCATCGCAATAAGATAATGCAAATCTGCATTATTATCAATGCAGATCGTCGGGGCCAAGCTTGGCGTCCATGCGGCGACAGAATCGCATTCCTGCCGTTTAGAAAGCCGCCAGGGACTGTGGATTCGCTCTCGCCCCCTAGTTCGGCAGATTCGTTGATTTCCCAACGTCGAGTGGATCACGAACGGTCGCTTCGAGTATCTCGAGATAGCTTTTTCGACGTTGCGGCCGGTCTGGACCGCTGCCCTCCATCTGCCCTGCGATCTTCTTCAGATTTTCCGCCGCCGGCCAGAAACGACCATCACCTTGGCGAATTCGCTCATAGCGGACAAACAGGGCAGGTCAGCCACGATTGGCGGATCCAAGGGGCTCGCGCACTTCCGTGCTAATGGACATCTTGCAACCGATGCCGACCGGTTGCCCAAGAAAGCGCTTCTTCGAGCCGGTCGTCTCCCCAAAAAGTTTCGCCATTTACCACGAACGCAGGCGAACCGAAAATTCCGTATTCGCGCGCCGCATCGGTTTCCATCTTGAGCCGCTCGTGGGCGGCGGGTGCGTTGGCCTGAGCGATCACTGCATCCACGTCTTTGCCGAGTGGCCGAAGCACGTGTTCAAGGTGGGCTCTGTCGCCGAGGGCCACGCCCTCCAAATACCAAGCCTTGAAGCTCTCGATTGTATAGTCCTCACACCAGCCGCCTTCCGCGGCGACCATTGCAACCCTGTTGGCCAGAAGGTCGGGGTCGGTTGGCCAGTGGGTGCATTTACGAAGGGTAGCGCGTGAGTTCGCGCCCTGCGCTGCACGTCACGCCACATGTATTTGACCTTGGCGGTCTGCGGGCGAAGCGCAATGTTGTTTTCCGCCATGACGGTGCGGACATTGAATGGACGCCATCTGACGGTAATGCCAGCGTCCCTCGCCAAAGGGCCGATACGCACGACGGAGAGGTATGCATAACCACTCCCAAGGAAATAGAAAAATTCGAGTTGCCTCATCCGCTGTCTCCTCGACACTGTCTGGAGCCCGGGCGTTCACGCGATCGCCGACGCCACCACTACGCTGCCAGCTGCCCTTACCAAGACTTCACGCGTCGCCTCCCAGTTTCCTGGTCGTCATGGCGCATCGAAGGCATCCTGCCCAAACATCAGGGTAATTGCTGAGTTCCTGTATTGCGCAAGCGAGATCCCTGTCTTCGCTCTGTGAAAAGGCTTGCCGAATTGCTTCCCAACCACGCAACGTTACAGTGGAAGAGACGATCCACCTGGCATCTTCCGCCTAGGCTGAAGCACAAGCTGCTGCCTTGAACCGATTCACGAGCTGCAAGGTATTCTCTCGTGATTGGGCAAAGTCTAAGCTAAAGCCAACTATGGCCTCCTGCCTCCCGACGCACACTATCGCCCAACGTTGGAGCGTAGGCAATATTGTATTAGCGTCAACTTGAATACCGCCATCGTCGCTCCCGGCTCACCCTGGCGCGGCGAATAGGCATTGGTGACGTGGTGGCGATCACCGCGGCACAGGGCGCGGGCCTATCCGCGTCTCAGCCGCAGCTCGCGCGTGACTCCCGGCGGCGAAATTCGAACTCCGGACCCCTAGAGTCGAAGTTACTAGTGTCAAAATAGTTGTTTTGAACCAATTGTTTAATCAAAACATCGTTTGCGAAAGCCCTGGAAATCCAAGATCATCGGATCGCCTAGAGTAGAGGCTTCGTCTCGCGCACTTCCCGGTTCTGTCCGCGCGGTCGATCCAGCCGTTGGCGATTGAGCAGCATGGAATCGCCGAATTCATGCGTGCGATATCGGTGCTCGGCGAAGGCTGCGGAGGCCTTGGCGAGCAGAGCATCGTCGGCAAAGGCTCGCAGGAGCTCGAAATGGCTTTCGCCAGGCTGGTGGACGCCTGTTAGAATCGCATCGACCACGCGAAGTGGCGTGCCCAGCGCGATACGCCCTGTCGCAATGCCATTTCCGGCACGCACATTGCCGTCGGGGTTGGCAGCTGCCTCAAGCGCGCGCACCACGCTCGTGCCGATTGCGATGATGCGGCTTCCGCGGAGCTTCGCCCGCGCGACCTGCGCCGCCGTGCGCTCGGGAATGCGGTACGGCTCGTCGAAAGGGAGGCGCAAGTCGAGCGCGGGGTCCCCGGTGGAAGACACGCCCGCGGCATGCGTGAGTGTTGCGAAGCCCACGTCTCGCCGACGCCAGGCCTGGAGCGTGCGCCAGTCGAGTGCGAACCCTGCCGATGGCGCCTCGAACGCCACCGGCCCGGCGGCAATCTTCGTCCAAACATTCCAAAGTGCCAACGGTTCGCGAACATTCGCATATTGGATCGGCCGGCCGTGCTGCGCCACTCCTGCAAGCACCGCTGCGCGGTCGCCTCGGAAGCGCAATTCGAGAAGGCGAGGATGGTCGAGAAGGCGCTCTATGACGGCTTCAAGCCGGCCGAGCCGGAGGTGATCGCCTGGTGATAGCGGGGGCGGAGGCAGCCGATTTTCCGTGCGCATGCGGTGATCGCCCGCGCCGAAGGCAATCGCCAGGAAGTTGGTTGGGTCGGGAAATGTCAGCCAGCCTGCCAGGCGGATCTCGATCGCCTCGTCGCTGGGAAGGTGCGTGCCGCGCAAGCTGGCAGGCAAGGTCGCGGCGTCATTGGCGATGACCAGATCGCCGGCATCGAACAGTATCGCGAGTTCAGTGCGCGGCAGGTCGCGCGTCGCGCCGTCCGCCTCCACGACGAGCAGCCTGGCGGCGCGCCGATCCGGACGGTCGGCGGCAATCATCCGCGTGTCTCGGCGAGAAGTGTTGCGCCGGCCGGCAACGTATCGAGCATCTTTTCGATGATCTCGGCAGCAGCCAGGTCGGGACGCTTCAATGTCGACGGATCGGCGTCAGGAAGCGCCAGCGCGTGCAGCGGGGTGTCCATATCGCCGGGGTCGAGCGCGAGGTGCCGGATGCCGTCGGCCTTCGCCTCCTCGTCCCAAATCGCCGTCAGGTGAGCAAGAGCGGCCTTGCTCGCACCATACGCGCTCCAGCCGGGATAAGCGTTCACCGCCGCGTCGCTGGAGATGTTGATCACCAGCGCGCCACGGTCCTCGCGCGCGGACGCGGCAAGTGCACCGAACAGTGCTTTCGTCAGCCGGAACGCGCCGACGAGGTTGACCGCGAGCGCTTTTTCCAGCTCCTCGCACTCGGTATCGGCAAGGAGCGCCGGTGGAACGGGCCCGAGGCTCGACGCATTGTTGATCAGAACGTCGAGCCCGCCTAGGCTCGCGGTGACCTGCAACGCGATCGGGTAGATGTCGTCCTTTTTGCCGACGTCGCCGACGATGCCATGTGCGCCCGTCTCGTCAGCGATGCGTTCGACGTTCGCGGCAGTGCGGGCAACGAAGGCGACGAACGCACCCTCTCTGGCAAGCTGCCGGACAAGCGCCAGTCCTAGGCCGGACGTGCCGCCGGTGACTGCTACACGAAGTCCCTGAAGATCAATGTTGGTCAGCATTGACGATACTCCTTCAATCCGTACAACTTATTGGTACAAGCTGAAGTTAACTTGAGGTCAAGCATTCATTCCGTGGATCGATGCCGACCAGACTCACGTATCGCGGCGCACCTTCGCCTTGTCGGCCAGCGGGCTGATCGCATGCGAGCGGGCCGGAACGGGCGCAAGCGCAGCCGCGATCATGCCGAGCCGGATCGCCTTATCGTCTTGACGCCGCGTATTGGCTGTCGATCGAGGCGATCGGCTCCGAGTTCGCCGTGATTATCAGGCCGGTGAAGGAAGCGTGTCGCCGTGCAAGCGCCATCGGATTGCGGCGGCGGAAACAATTCTCAGCCTCGCCGAACGCCACCAGTACACTACCAATCTGCAGGCGCGGGGCTTGGGAGGCTCGCGATCGGGCCTGGTCGGACTGATGCTGCCCATCCACGACAATCGTTACTTCTCCGCCATGGCGCAGACTTTTGACGGACATGTGCGCAGCCGGGGCCAATGCTCGGTCGTGGTCAGTGCCAGCCGCGACCAGGAGAGGAACGGCGGACGCGGAGACGTTTTCTCGATGACGGCGGCTTCTCCGGCTGACCAAGGCCCACCGGCTTCACTCCACCAAAGAAATATGATCATGATCTGGACCGAGACGATCGGCTTCCTCGGAAGCTTCTCCACCGTTCTCACCTCAATGAAAGCCATGCTGTGGCTGCACATCACGGCGGTGCTGAGCTGTTTGTGCTTTGCCACCTATGGCGCCCTCATCGGCAACTTACCCTGAGCCTGATGGAACTGGTGCTGCTGCCGATTATGCCTGGCGCCTGGTCGAACTTCTCCATCAAACTCAGCCGGGCCGGATTCAGGGGGCCCGAAAATGCCAACACCGCATCTCTGGCTGCTGCTCCGGTGGGCGCTTTCCCTCTGGGTGCTCGGCCGGATCTGGCTTGTGATCGCCGCTAGCGACCGCTTTCAGGAAGTGGCAGAGCTCGTCTCAACCGCCGAGACGAGGCGCAAATTCGCCTAGCGCCTCAACGCCGCATAGTTCCGCCTTTGATGGGCGACAGTGGACCGGCGGTTTTCGGGATGACCATCTTCCATGCCGAACGGCTGTGATGCGACGCATTGCGGAAATCGAGCCCCGTAACTGAGCGGTGGCTTTCAGAACATGATGACCTCTCCGCGAAGTCGAGAGGCCATCGTGATCAGATCTCGGTTCCCTCGGCGATGTGAGCGCGTCCCCGACCTCGACATCCGGATGGCGAACCGTATTCTCGATCTCGGTGTGCCCAAGCAGGATCTGAACCGCCCGGAGGTTGCCTGTTGCCTTATAAGAAGCGGATCGAAACCGGAAGTTCGACGCGAATTCAACGGAGAGCTCGCCGGCTGTTCACGCTGCTCTACGCGCTCAGTCCTAAGACAAGCCGCCAGAGAACTGGCCTTCCAGAAGCGACGCAGGTCAAGGGAACGTCGCCTCGCCGGGCATCTTTGCAACTGCGACGATCACTCTGGCACGCCGGAGATGCCCAGCGCCTCGACATAACGCTCGGCGAACACCTCGTCCAGCCACGGGTTGATCTGTCTCTGCAGGGTGAGCGTGTAGGTCGGGAACGCCTTCATAAGACGCCGCGCCGCCGCCTGCGCCTCGTCCAGCCGGTTAAGTTTGACCAGCGCCATGATCACCACCCGGTGCGAGGAGCCGTAGTTCGGCATCTCGTGCAGCGCGCGTTCTCCCCATGCCAGCGCTTCCTCGTAGCGCTCGAGCATCAGGTAGCTCATCCCGATGCCGGAGAGCGCGATGCCCTTCTCAGGGTCGATCGGGCTCAGCCGCATTGCCCTGTGAAAGTGCTCGATGGCGACGAGCGGGCGGCTGGAATGTGCGTTCACCCAGCCGCTGCCCGTATGGCCCTGCGCCGAATTGGGGTTGAGCAGCAGGGATCGCTCGATCGTGCGCAACGCCATCTCGTAGTCCTTCGCGCTGTAGGCGATCACCTGCGCGGCGAAGCGCAGGCTCGTGGGATCGTCGCGCGCTTCCGCCAGTACCTCTCGCGCCATGCGCGCGGCGACTCTGATATCGTCGGGCTCGTGCCAGCACTGGCTCACGGATAGGCTGCGGATATAGGCGCCGAGTGCCTTCGCCAAGTTGAAGCCAGGGTCGATGCTGAGCGCCTCGTTGGTGAGCCGGCGCACGTCGGCAAAGCCTTCGCGCGTCATGCTGTAGAAGCGCGGCAGCGCGCGAAGGTAGAGGTCGTAGGCGCTGATGTACTCGGTCGGTTTCATGCGCGCCTGCTTGATCTCCTGCAGCCGGATGCTCGGTTCGACCGCACCGACGACGCTCTCGGTCACCTTGTCCTGCAGGTCGAAGATGTCGCTCACATCGCCCTCGAAGCGGTCAGTCCAGACATGGTGCCCACTGATCGCGTCCACCAGCTGCCCGCTGATACGCACCCGCGATCCTGCTCTGCGGATGCTGCCTTCTAGCACGTAGCGGACGCCCAGCTCGCGCCCGACCTGGCGCAGGTCTACCGCCCGGCCCTTGTAGGTGAAGGACGAGTTGCGGGCGATCACGAAGAAGGAGTTCACCCGACTCAATCCCGTGATGATGTCCTCCACCAGCCCGTCGGCGAAGTATTCCTGGTCGGGGTCGCCGCTCATGTTGGTGAAAGGCAGGACCGCGATCGAGGGTTTCTCGGGCAAGGGAGGCGATGCAGCCACCGAGGCGCTGGCGTCGGTCTCGACGCGGTAGGCGCGCACGGGCCGCTCGATGTTCTTGAGGCGCAGGTTGCCGAGCGGCGTGAAGCCGCAATCGAGCTTGCCCTGAAGGTGGTCGTACGCGGTGCCGGAGACGACCACGGTGCCGGGATCGGCGATGCTTTCGAGTCGGGCGGCGATGTTGACCCCGTCACCGTAGAGGTCGCCGTCCTCCTCGCAGACCACGTCGCCGAGATTGACACCGATGCGCAAGCGAATCCGCTCTTCCTCGGGCACCTCCGCCTCATGTTCTGCCAGGGCCTGCTGAATCGCCATTGCCGAGGTCACCGCGTTAACGACGCTCGCGAACTCGCACAGCATGCCGTCGCCGGTGAGCTTGACGATCCGACCCTGGTGCACAGAGACCAGCTGTTCGAGGAGGTCCTTGCGGTACATCTTCAGCCGCTCGAGCGTGCCGCGCTCGTCGCGCTCCGTCAGGCGCGAATAGCCGACCACGTCGCAAGCCATGATCGCTGCGAGGTGGCGCTGCGTGGTCACTGCACCGCTCAGCCAAGCGCCTGCACGCGGGCCGCCCCGCGTCCATGTCCTGCCAACTTCCAGACGCCCCATGCGCATGGTATCCATCTCTCCCAGTCGCCGCCGTCGCCGATATAGAACGCAGAACGCAGCTCGACCTTGCCTTCACGAGGTTTCGCTATCCCTCTTGCGAGGCGTGGAGCGTTCCAGTCGCCGCGCCCACGCAGCCTCTGGAGACGCTGACACGTCACTCCCAGAAGGCCGGAGATATTTCTTGCCCTGTGTAACCGGTTGACGCCACCGTAGCGGTGCTTTTGTCACGGCGATGTAACAGCGAGATGGCCTGCGAGCGCGCGCATCGGGCATTACACCAGACGTTTGCGCTTAGAGGTGCTGAGGTCGGCAGGTAGTGCGGGCGCGACCTTCAGCATGGTCAGCTGCGATGTCTGCTTTTGGGCGAAAGCAAAATCCGCCTCTGCGGCCGATATTGAAGCGCAAAACTGCCATTCACTTCGTGATAGATGTAGGCCGGCTTCAATTCAGAACCGACCTCGGCCAAAGGCTACCTTTGAGCCAAGATGGCCTTAGTTGCATGTGATTGGGCAAACACGCCGACATCCTCAGTCGGCTATTGTCAAGCCGCTCGGGCTTCATGTCTTCGCCGCTCACCATTTTGTCACGGCGGAGAAATCGCGCTTGCCTGAGCCGAGGATAGTCACTTTCGCAACGACGCCCACCTCGGCCGGTACCCTCAGGTCCATGGCGCCATGGGGCCTTGGCGAAGACCAGGAATTCGGCACGCGTGGCGCTGACGGCCTCGGTGACGAGGATCAAAGCAGTCGAATTCGGCATTCCGGCACGCATACGTATTGGTGGTCAGGCTCGCTGGCGGACGCCCTGTTCCGCCTCTGGTTGGCGCGAGCTAGCCTTTCGAGCCGGCTGGGGCGATTGCGCCTGGAACAATATCCGTGTTCTGAGCCACCTTGATTCGCCATCCCGACTGCCCTTCTTGCACAATCAGAAGCAATATGCCTTTCCTAACCCCGGCCGGGGAGCCGTCCGGAGCAAATGCTCCCGTTAGCGTCCAAGTGTAATGAACAGAAGCAAGCCCCGGAGCCAATTCCACAACCGACGAGATATCGCCTTCTAATCGGCTATCCCGAAACATGGTGTCATGGGTGGCTCGGTGCGCCGCTTCGATCTCGGATCGGTTCTTCCACCAAACACCTACGACGTTAACGAAATTAGCATCGGAAGCGAACAGAGACGCAAACTCATCCATGTCATGCCGGTTCCAAGCGTTCGCAAAAGCGGTAGCGACATGCTCGGGCTTATCAGACGTCACGCTCATGACCCACGTCTCCTGCGTACCTCCGCTAAGCATAGGAGCCGGAACCGGATGCGACACGGCAAAGGTCAAATTTCAAATTGACGCACTACCGGCAGCGGAGGAATTGCGACATCCAATGTGGGATCCTGTTACGATCCCCTATGGCCATCCGAATAGTGGTTATCCTGGCGCTTCTTTCCGCCTTCGCCTACGGATTCGCAAAACTCGTTGAACGTTATGGCGGCGTTGGCGATCAGCCTTCTCCACGTGAAGAAGGCTCAACCCTTGATTGCCCAGACCGCAATGCGCCGCCACCTTAAACCTGAGCCTAAGCATTCGAGCGCGCTTGGAATAGGAAGTCGCGTTCGCGCCAATCAAGCGGAAGACCAAAGTCTGCACGGCAGAAGAGCGAATTGATGGCTATCATCCTGACATGATAGCGTTGCCGCACCTTGCCCGAGGACGGTGTCTTCGCGCCATTCCATGCACATGCCATGCGTCGCAGTTGCGCCACAAATGCTCAGGGCGCCAGTCCGGCCTTCCCCCAAGTGACAATCATGGCGTCAGGCGCCGCAGGCTGATGGATGTTGTCTGGTCGGTCATCTTTGATGAAACCGTACCGGATGCAGACGCCGAAGGGGGGCGGAAGGCGACTAAGAGCCCGCCAATTTCGTCTAAGTTCATGTCCGCCGTTTGCAAGTAAAAATGCGAAAAGCCACTACGATGCAAGGACTTAGCTTGCGTTCTTGAGCCTTCGACCTTTTCTCTAGCACGCGGCAGTAGTCCGGAGCAGTGGGTCTGAGTGCCCCTATTCTGCTCCTAGTTTTTGACGTTCGGAGACGACTAGATGGCCAAAATCAAGCTAACCAAATCTGCGGTTGACGCCGCCGCCCCGCAGGACCGCGATTACGCATCCGGCAGGGTGAAGACGGTGCAGGGCGCCGCGATGCCGCGCAGCACGTGTTCGCCCAGCGGCACCAGCCGTGTGGTGGTCTCGGCGGCGACCGCGCCCGAGATCAGCACCGAGCGGCCGAGCGGCCGGCATAGCCCCTCCAGCCGGCTGACCAGGTTGACCGCGGGGCCGATGGCGGTGAAATCCAGCCGGTCGACCGCGCCGATATTGCCCCACAGCATCTCGCCGAGATGCAGCGCCGCGCCGAACGGCAGCCGCGGCAGGCCCTGCGCCTGCCGCCCCGCATCGAGATGGGCCATGCCGGCGCGGGCGGCGACGACGGCGCGCAGCGCCGCCTCGCAGGCCTCGGCCGGCGCAGCGGTGACCGGGAAAATCGCCAGCATGCCGTCGCCGATGAATTTCAGCACTTCGCCCCCGAAGGCGTGCACCGCACCGGCGACGCGGTCGAACCAGGCGTCGAGCGCGGCGATCACCGCCGCGGGCTCGGTTGCCTCGGACAGGGCGGTGAAGCCGCGCAGGTCGGCATAGAGCAGCGCGGCGTGAATGGTTTCTCCGGTGCCGCGGCGCAAGGCACCGCCCTGCACCCGGGCGGCACTGCGCCGGCCGAGATAAGCCTCGAGTAGCGCTGTCAGCGCCGCCCGCGCGGCAAGTGCGGCAAGGGGCGCCGCGGCGAAGCGCGCGGCCTGGCGCAGCCGGGCAGCCTCGGCGGGGCCGAACGGCCGGATTCCGGCCCAGCCCAGCACCGGACTATCCGGCGCCCGGCCAACCGGGCCCTCCTGCACCGGGCCGAGCTCCGCCAGCCAGTCGCGCCCAGCCTGGCCGAGCGGACCGCCGGCGAAGCTCAGCGCCTCGATCACCGCCCCGGTCTCCGCCCGCCAAAGCCAGGTGCGGCGGGTGACAATGGGATGCGGAACCGCGAGCGTCAGCGCGCCGCCGGCCAGCGGCAGGCCGTCAGCCAGAAGTCGGCCGCCGAGCTCGGCCAGAAACCGATCGGGGGCGGCCGAGGCGCCGGCCTCGTCCACCAGCCAGGCGAGAGGCGCGGGCAGATCCATGGCGCGATTATGCGGCCACCGCACCCGGCCTGTCATCCGCGCCGTGACGATGCGCAGCCGGCCCGCCGATCTATCCTCCCCCCGCCCCCGGCGCTGGTACGGTCCGATCTTCGATGGCGCCGGGTTCGACCCGCCCTGCGAGCCGGCGTCCGCCGTCAAATTGCAACGGGCTCACGGGCGGCGATATCGTGCGCGGAAGGCTGTCACCCCCTGCCCGTGTGGCCGTATTTGGGATCCGGGCCGGGATCACGCCCGGCTGCAACCTCGCCCAGCCTGCCGAGGTAATGAGCCCAGCCCTCCGCATGGCCGGCGCATTGCTCGGCGCTGGGCAGGCCGGTGTGGGTCAGGCGCAGCAGCGTTCCTTCCGGCTGCTCGATCAGATCAATTTCGACCAGGCTCGATCCCGGCGGCACCTCATCGCTCTCTTCCCAGCCGAAGCTGTATGCCAGACGGTGCACCGGCACCACCTCCCGGAAGGAGCCGCGAGCGACGCGAGCCCCGGTAACATTGACGAGATAGAGCCCGCCGGGCTGCGGCTCGAGCTGCGCCTCTGTTCCCATCCAGCGCAGGATCTTCTCCGGATCGGTCAGGAGGGCAAACAGCGCAGCGGGGGGCGCCGGGATGTGTGTCTCGCGGCGGACGACGAGGGCCTCTTGCATCGGCTTCCTCCATAGTTGGGACAGTTGGAGCAATTATAAACCAGTTGGCTGCTCGTGCGATAGAATAGGATCGGACATCGACACTGGAGTGACAAGTGTGGCGAGATTCCGATGGGCACTCGCCGATCACAGCCGCGGCGCATGCGCTCCGCTTCGGGAGGCGTTCGAAGCGTTGGGTGCCGCATCCGATATCCCGAGGATCGATTCTCAGAAAACTGGCGCGGTGCTCCTACGCATAGCTGATTCCCGTCAGTGACCGGGGTTGCAGCGCGGAAACAGGCAAGCTGCGGCAGCTTCATGCCCCGTCGTCGCCCTCACGCCACCAGACGCGGAGCAGTTCGTGCAGTCGCGGCGACATCGTGGAGTGGCGGTCCTTGCGGCCCTTTCCCTCCTGGACGCGGCCGAAGTTGATCGGCCGCAACACCAATGCGCCCAGTATGATGATCGGCCAGCGGGCCGCGGACATGATAATCCATCAAGAAGTGCTGCAGTGACGCCCGTCGATCCCGGGCTCCTACGCAACATCCATTTCGGGACCATCTCTCTATTATTCTGCAGGCGGACGCGTGCCGGTTCTCAAAGGACGTGTTGAGCGCGCCAATCAGACACTCCAAGATCGGCTTGTGAAGGCACTGCGCCTGCGCGTCATCAGCACGATCAAAGGAGACCAATGCTTATGCACCTGAGTTCATGGCGGACTTCAACGCTCGCTTTGGCAAGGACGATCCTGCCGGTGGCTTCGGCGAAGCGCCGGGCCGGTGATCTGAACATTCCCCTTTTGCGGCGATATCTTCGGCATTCCACGAAACGAACGACGGGAGTTGGATATGAGAACGGAAATGTTGCTCGACGCAAAGGTCTCGCCAAGTCGGCCACAGGGCGAGTGTTCAGGTTCTGAGCAGCAGGCTTGAACTTCTGTACGACAACGAACTCAGCCTGATCATTCTCCCAATTGACTGCCGAAAATGACCGCCTTCTTACAACTAACCGCCAAGCCACATTTGGCACTTGCAACTCGCGCTGGGGTGTCGACCGCTTCTCTCACGCTCCCCCCATATAGATTTCCATGATCTGCCGGTCGTCGCGCACGTCACGACGCGTCCCCTCGAAGCGCTTTTCGCCGGCCGCCAGGATGTAAAGCTTGTCCGCAATCGGCATCGCCTCGCGGATGTTCTGCTCCACCATCACAATGCCGATGCCGTGCGCGGTGAGGGTGGTAATGCGTTCGAGCGTCTCGATGACCATGGCCGGCGACAATCCGGCGGAAGGCTCGTCCAGCAGAATGAAGCGCGGTTCCGAAACCAGTGCCCGCGCCAGCGCAAGCATTGCCTGCTCGCCGCCCGAAAGCGAACCGGCCGCGGTACGCCGCCGCCGTGCCAAAGAGGGATATTGCTCGATCAGCGCCTCGATGCGCTGCTCGACTAGCCGCCGGTCCGCGATGGCGTAGCCACCCATGCGCAAATTCTCCATCACTGTCAGGCGCGGAAACACACCGCCGCCCTGCGGCATCAACACCAGCCCCTGGCGCACCACCTCATGGACGGCAAGGTTAGAGAGTGTTGATTCGCCCAGGCGCGCCGTACCGCTCCACACCGGCAGCGCGCCGACAATGGCCTTGAGCAGGGTCGACTTGCCACTGCCGTTCGGCCCGAAGATGCAGGTAATCTTGCCAGCTTCCGCGCTCAGCGAGACGCCATGGACGATCTCCTGCTTGCCGTAGCCGGTAACGATGTTGTCGGCGGTGAGCGTGGTGCTCATTGCGGCCGCCCCAGATAGGTCTGCATAACCTCCGAATTGCGAACGATGTCGTTGAAAGGCCCGGTGGCCACGACACGGCCTGCATCCATGACGATGATGCGGTCGCACACGTTCCGCACCATTTCCATGTCGTGCTCGATGACCAGGACAGTGGTGCCGCGCTCGCGCAGCCGCGCGATGGCCTCCACGATGATCTTGCGGATGTTGGGATGCACGCCCGCTGTCACCTCGTCGAGCAGAATGAGCGAGGCCTGGCGCATCACAACGCGCCCGAACTCCAGCAGTTTCTGCTGGCCGCCGGAAAGATCGGATGCGCGGTTGTCGGCGACATGCTCCAGCTTGAGCAGCGCCAGCGTATCGGCCGCCCGTTCGCGCGCGCCCTGCCAGTGGCCCTCGGCCGCAGCCGCCAGCAGGTTTTCGGTGACGCTCATATTGTCGAACATGGCCGGAATCTGGAAGGTGCGAGCAAGCCCCAGCCGCGCGATCGCGTGAGCCTTTCGGCCGCCGATTTCGTGACCGTCGAAGCGGATCTGGCCACGATCCGGCATCACCGTGCCCGATATCAGGTTGAACAGAGTCGACTTGCCAGACCCGTTAGGTCCGATCAGGCCGGCGATCTCGCGCCGACCGACGTCCAGGGAGACACCGTTGACGGCCTTGATGCCGCCGAAATGGCAGTGGAGTTCGCGCACGACGAGAATAGGCTCGCCGGTGCCAGCCGTTTTGCCCTCGGCGGCGCTCAACTGGGCCGTCCCGGGCCGCCGCCGACAAGATTGCCGACCGCCTTGTCCAGCACGGCGCCAGACTTGGCCACGCGCCTCGAAAACATGCCGGCGATGCCGTTCGGTAGGAACAGCACCACCAGCACGATGGCCGCGCCCAATATGGCGATATAGAAGGCGGTGTCACCCCAGTACATCCAGATGATGCGGTTTACGACAAAGAGCGCCACACCGCCCAATGCCGGCCCCCACAGGCTGCCCAGCCCGCCCAGCAGCACCATCACCACCATCTGATCGGTGATGTCGCCGCCGAAGACGCTTTTCGGATTGATGAACGTGACCCAGTAGGCGAAGATCGCGCCGAATACCGAGGCGGTGACGGCACTGAGCACGAAGGTCTGCAGCTTGACCAGCGAAGTATTGATACCGATAGCCTCCGCCGCCGGCTCATGATCGCGCAGTGCCTTGACCTTCAGCCCGAAACGCGAGCGCTCGAACAGCGCCCACGTAATGAGATAGGTGAGCGCAGCCGCGCCGAACATGGCGAAGTAGAAGAAGCGCTCGTCAAGAAAGGGCGGCAGCCCAATGCCGCCGATGCCGCCGGTGAAGTCCATCACCGAGGCGAACTGTATGAGCACCTCGGCGAAGGCCCAGGTGGCTATGGCGAAATAGGCGCCGCGCAGGCGCAGCGTCGGCGCGCCGATGATGACGGCAAACAGCGCCGTCACCACGATACCGGCCGGGAGGGTGGCGAAGAAGGGCCAGGCGAGCCTGTCGCCCATCAGCAGCGCCGTAACATAGGCGCCGAGCCCGAAGAAGGCCGAATGGCCGAAATTGATGTAGCCGGCATAGCCGCCGAGCATGTTCCAGGAGCAGGCCAGCCCCGCCCACATCAGCGCGCCAGTGGCAATGCGCAGCCAGTAGTTGTTGACCAGCATCGGCAGCAGCGCCAGCACAACGATTACGGCGATCAGCAGGAGGAGGACGGCCCAGCGTGGCTTCATGTCCCGCCTCACAAGCCGTGCCGCAGGATCCCGCGCGGAGACACGAGAAGGACGAGGAATAGGGTGCCGAAGATCGCCAGCAGCGAATAGCTCGACCCGACATAGGTCGCGACGAAGGCTTCGATGACGCCGAGCAGCAGCGCGGCGACGAGGGCACCGCCGACGGAGCCCAAGCCGGCAAGCACAGCCACGAAAAATGCGAACAGAGTATAGCGCAGGCCGACTTCCGGGTTCACTGAAAAGATTGCACCCATTAGTACGCCGGCCATGGCAGTGATGCCTGCGTAGAGCCCGTAAACAGTGGCGCTGAGGCGGCGGATGTTGACGCCCATCAGTGCGGCGTTCTGCCGGTTTTCAGCCGTCGCTCTGATCGCCAACCCATAGCGGGTGCGGTAGAGGAACAGGAACAGTCCGCCGGCGATGGCGATCGCGAAGACCGCCGCGGCCACGCGGATCAGTGGCACCGTCACGGGCCCGACGGCGAGGCTCTCGCCGCTCAACACGGTCGGCACGCTGTGGGTATTGAAGCCCCACGCGGTCAGCATGCCGCCGCGCAGCAGTGTGAACAGGCCGAAGGTCAACGCCAGCGCCATCAATTCCGGCCGCGCCGTGCGGCTGTTGCGGACATTGTAGAGGATCGGCCCAATCAGATAGCCGATGGCGCCAAACAGCATGAAGGCCACGGGGATCGCCAGGAATCCGTCGACACCAAGTCCGGCACCCATATAGTAGCCGAGATAGCCGCCCAGCACGACCCAGCCGCCCACCGCGAAATCGATGACATGCAGCACACCGAAAGCGAGCTGGAAACCGATCGTAAAAGTGGCGATGACGCCGCCGATCAGAAGGCCGTTCAGCAAGGTCTGTAGGAATAGATCCAACGCGGGAACCGTCCGTCAGCCAACGAAAGAGCGGAGTGCCGCGGCAAAGCGGCCGTACACACGATAGCATGGTCCGTCATTTTCCGAGCACGCGCAACCACCGTCATTGCGCCGGGCAAGGGTGATGGCGACGAGGCCGCCCCCACCCTGTCCAGAACCGGCTATTTCCAAGCTGGCAGCGGGTAGGTGAGGTCCGCTGCCGCAGCCTCTTTCGGCCCCACCGCTACGGTCTTGCCACCCTGAATCTGGATCAGCACCGGCACCGGCTGGACGTTGTCGTGGTAGTGGTTGCCTTCCTTCTCGAACTTGATCGGTCCGTAGAAGGTCTGGATGTCGGTCGCGGCTATCGCGTCCTTAAGAGCAACCCTGTCTTCAGGCGTGAGCCCCGGCTTCTTGCCAAGCCGCTTGACGGCATCGCCGAAAACGAGACCGCTGGCCGCGCAGGCCGCTTCGGTATAGTCGGGCTCGTGCCCGGACTTCTTTTGCGCCATCTCGGCAAACTCCTTTGCGGTGCCGAAGAGGTCGTCCTTATATGAAACTGACGGCAGCCACACGGAGACGCCGCAGGTGCCGTCGGCGTCCGCGGCGAGCGCCTGGGCGAAGGCCGGGTCGGTGACGCCATAGTGCATTATCAGCGCCTTGGGCCGGAAGTTCAGCGACTTGGAGGTCTTGACGACATTGATCAGCGGCTCCTCATGGCCGCCGACGGCGACGATATCGGGATTGAGCGCTGCGATCTTAGAGATGACGGGGGTAAGGTCGCCAGAGGCCGGCACCAATTCGTAGGCGACGACTTCCAATCCGGCCTCCTTGGCCCCGTCGCGAAAACCTTCGCCGGTTTCCTTCGAGAAGGGTTCGTTGACGCCGATCACAGCAATCGTCTTGGCCATGGGGTTAGACAGTTTCGCCAGCACGGCCAGCGATTTACCCGCAGTGGTGTCCACGGCCGGGATGATGCCGAAGTTGAATTCCGGCTTGGCCTTCCAAACGTTTGGGGATTCCGCGGAGCCGGAAATCATCGGCACCTGGTACTTCTGGCAAATCGGCTGCACGGCGATAGTCGAGCCGCTGGTGTAAGGGCCGAATAGCACGTCGACCTCATTCTGGACGATCAGGCGCTCGGCGGCATCGGCGCCGGTCGCGGGGTTGCTTTGGTCGTCACCGTAGAACATGTCGACCTTGAAACGCTCGCCGGCGACTTCAACCCCGCCCTTGGCGTTGACGGCCTCCGCCCATAGGTCGTAACCGCGTTTGGTCAGGTTGCCGCCGAGGATGTTCTCGCCCGACAGCGAGGTGATAACGCCGGCCTTGAATGTCGTCACCTGCGCGCATGCCGCTCGCACAAACGGGCCCAACGGGCCGGCTGCGAAGGCGCCGGCGCTGACGCCGAGGAACCGACGGCGCGAAAAACGTTTGCTGTTCGTGAACATCACTCAACTCCCTTCATCCGTTATCAGATTGGAAACCGACGATATCTCCTGTTTATACCACTGTATGCCTTTTATGCGGACAGAGAAGATATGCCTGGGTCAACAGGCAATGCGTAAGGCGGCTTCGGGTCATCAACGCGTAGAGGCGCCGCAGGCTGTGGATGCTCAGTGCCTCGTCGTGCACCAGCTTCGTCGACGTATGCCTTTTGGGCGCCATTGGCGCCGCGAGCAGTTGTAGACGCGGCTCCTATTCTGCACCTAGACAAGTTTGCGAGGCATCAAGGAACGAAGGTCTAGTCATTAAGGCATTGATTTTTCTATTGATTATGTTCCTCGCGACGCTCCGTCGCATGGTAGACAAACCACTTTTTGAGAGGCAAGGCGCGAGATAGCCCTCGGATCATGGTCGCGGAGGGGTGGGATTCGCCGATCATGGCCTCGTCGCCAAGATGACGCCTTCGGCAGCCTTTTGATTTCTTTAAAACGGTCGCCGCAGTTTCGAAGATGGAGCCCCACGGAACCAAATCTGTCCGCTCGCGTCCGGGTTGGCTGGGCAAAGCCGGCCCGGCGCCCGAAGGCAGGCCCAAGCGGACAAGCGTGGCAACAATGCTTTCATTCCAAATTGGGTTACTCGGGCCGTTCTGCCACAAAGAGAGTATCGGAGAGAAGCCCAAGCCGGTCGCGATCCGCGGCGGGTATACGATCTGAATTTATTCGGGTGACCGTAAAGCCGGCGTCCTCGATACGCTCCTTGATATCCGGTCCGTAGGCTCGCACGTGATCCGATCCACCAAAGCGCTCGTCGCGCTCGCTCAGTGACATAGATGGCGTCGCTTCGATCGTTTGGCGATAAATAAGCGGCACCTGGATCCAGACCTGCCCTCGGGGCTTAAGAGATGACCAAAGTTGCCGAAACACATGCCGATCATCAGGTACGTGTTCCATGACATGACTTAAGACGACGATATCGAGATCGCTGGTGCGACGCATGTCCATCAGGTCAATTTTCACGGTATCGGGCCCGTACCGTCCCGGCTCGAAATCGGCTTTGATTAGATTGCCCGCTTGAGAGAGTCTCTTTGAAAGACCCTTCTCGCTCGGCGCAATCTGGAGAATTTCAAGCTGCCCCGCCGGCAACTTGATAAGCCTACGGTCTAGAGCACAAATCAAAAACCGCTCACGATCCACGGCATGACAAAGCGGGCAGATAAGAGTGTACGCTCCGAAACGGTAAAAAGCCGCTACATCGCGATCGCAGGCATTGCAGTGATGAGTCTTGCTCGTCGGGAGGTGCGTCAGGGCAAAGGCTCTGAGCCAATCTCGGTACGAATGAAGTTTGCGTGTGACCCGCCGTACTGTGATACGATCACCATAGCTGCGAAAAAGAGATAGAAGTCGGCTCTCTCGAACATTGTTCTTCCTTGATGGTTTCAGCATGTCGCCTCTAAGGTTTTTTCACCCAGGGGACGATAATTAGCGCCAGCTGATATGAAGTCGAGTCTGCGGAGCAGCCCGTGCTCCCGATCGGTCGCTGACGATGCAGGGCGTGGGAGCCAGGCCCTCGCGCTAACGCTGGGACAGCGGCCAGCAGGAACACGCGCTGGCGGGGCTGCTAGTTCTAGTTGTCCTATTCGAACCCCGCCTTTGAAGAGAAAAATTCGATCATCGTCATTGCTGCGCCTTGCCCGCTGCTCCTCGACAATGGCCCGCATCGTCAAATTCGCCGGCCACTCGCTGCGCGCTGGCCTCGCCTCGTCGGCCGAGGTCGACGAACGCGATGTGCAAAAACAGCTCGGCCATGCCTCCTCGGAGATGACCCGCCGCTATCAGCGCCGCAGACATCGCTTCCGCATCAACCTGACCAGGGCTTCCGGCCTCTAAGGAGGCAAAAACCCCTCCTCTGCCGTTATTCCGCCGCTCAGGTTCACGCGAACGCCTTCACCCTGAGCGTCAAGAGACTGGTTTTCTGCCATCGGGCAGCCCCGGAGCCTCCGGGCCTGTTTCATCGCCAGGACAGCTGGTCTTTCGGCAGCTGACCGCTCGGATCGAACACGTTCACTTTGTGCGGAAGATCGCCAGTCCCACAGCACCAAATTGCGGTCTTCCGTCTCCGCGCCCGGACCAAAACTCGGCACCAGAATTCCAGCAATGCCTTCAGGCCGCAGCCGGTCGTAGATGGACCAGGATGCAGGTCGCTCTCCGTTGCCGAGAGCCGTGGCCCAGGCGCTGCCCATGTTCGCAAGCGTGCCAGAAGATTCTCCCCTGCTTGGTTGACAGATCAGTGATGTCCTCGCAGTCCACCTCATAAGAGCACAGCACGCAGGGATCGATGCGATGCGCGAAGCCCTGGTTGGCTTCCTTGACAGTCGTCATGACCGTCAGCGACAAATATAGCGCGGGCACACCTTTGGGATTGAATCGAGCGCCCCTGATCGCCGCTCCATCACCGGAACTCGGCTTGAATGCCCAACGTGGATCATGCGTCCTGTAGCAGGTCCCGACAAGCCTCAAGCAAAGCCACCCAGGGCCATATGATCGAGGTAGTCGCGAATAGCAGCGGCCTTGCCGTCCTTGATGATCCCGCGCTAATTCGGCAGCGGCATGGTCGGCCTTCAAAGTCCTTGGCCGGGAAGTCGGTACGGAATCAGGCAACACCCGTTTCCGAACTGGATTTTGAAGCCGTGGATAAGCGGCTATGATGAGGGTGCCGAATGCAAGTAAGGTCGAGGAGGCCTCGAACAATCGGCTTTAGAGGAGACTAAGTCGATGACGAACGTGCGTGCCCTTGTCCTTGAACGCCAGCACGAACTCAAGCTGCGTGACATCGATCTGCCACAGACCGTAGGCCCGGGCGAAGTTCGCATCAAGATCCATACGGTAGGCATCTGCGGCTCTGACGTGCACTACTACACGCATGGCCGCATCGGCCCGTTCGTGGTCGAGGCGCCGATGGTCTTGGGTCACGAAGCCGCTGGCACCGTCGTCGAAACAGGCGAAGGCGTCGAGCATCTAAAGGTCGGCGACCGCGTCTGCATGGAGCCGGGTATTCCCGATCCCAATTCGCGAGCGAGCCGGCTCGGTCTCTACAACATCGACCCGGCGGTCAGGTTCTGGGCAACGCCGCCGATCCACGGCGTGTTGACACCCTATGTCGTTCACCCCGCCAACTACACTTTCAAACTGCCCGATAATGTCAGCTTCGCCGAAGGCGCCATGGTGGAGCCCTTCGCTGTCGGAATGCAGGCGGCGGCCAAAGCGAAGATCGCGCCGGGTGACACGGCGGTGGTGATTGGCGCCGGGCCGATCGGCACGATGGTGGCGATCGCGGCGCTCGCCGGCGGCTGTGCCCGCGCCGTTGTTGCAGATCTCGCCCAACCCAAGCTCGACATTGCCGGCGGCTATCAAGGCGTGATCCCGGTCAACGTCCGCGACCTGGCGGCGGAGGTAAAGCGCCTGACCGATGGCTGGGGCGCCGACGCCGTATTTGAATGCTCGGGCTCGTCCAAGGCATGGGAGACCCTGCTCGATTTGCCGCGGCCCGGTGGCGTGGTGGTGGTGGTCGGCCTGCCGGTGGCGCCGATCGCATTCGATGTCGCCACCGCCTCGACCAAGGAAGTCCGCATCGAGACTGTGTTCCGATATGCCCACCAATATGAGCGGGCGATCGCCCTGATGGCGTCGGGCCGGGTCGACCTGAAGCCACTCATTTCGGCGACCTTCCCCTTCGAAGACTCCATCACTGCCTTCGACCGCGCAGTCGAAGCCCGGCCGGCGGACGTGAAGCTCCAGATCAGACTGCCGGATTGAGGCGAGTTCCCAACAAGCCCGGGCGGTCCTCCCGAGCTCCTGGACGCGTTCCGTAGTTTCTTGGGCCGCCAAGTTGGCGGCGGCCCTGGTGCTTTTTATGCTGGTACACGGCATTGCCAGCGGCGTTCTACAAAAAGAACTCCATATCCGGCGATGACGGCGTCCCGTGGGACCGCGAGCAATCCCTTGAGCACTGATGGAACCGACTTGACAAATCGGCGGCCGTCCGACACGTTCTTAACAAAAGGCACAACAAACTTACAAAAGTTCAAGTTGGCACAATCTGGCCGATAGGGAGAAGGCCGATGCATCTCTGTCACCGAACGGAGATTTGCGCGTGAGCACCACAACCCTCACGCGGCCGAGTTCCAGGTGGGCCCTGCCCCGGTTCATGACGGCCGAGCATCCGTTTCCCTGGCTTGCGCCAATCACGGTGATGCTTCTCGTTTTCGGCATCTATCCTCTGGCTTATTCGGTCTGGCTGTCGTTTCACAAACGCAACGTCGTTTCCCGGCAGCTCGACTTTGCCGGGCTCCACCAATGGACGCGCGCATTCTCGGACGCGCGGATGTGGCATTCGCTGGAAACCACGCTGATCTACACCTTCGTCGCGCTTGCCGTTCAGCTTGCGCTCGGCATCCTTATCGCGCTTCTGCTTGACACCGACCGCAAAGGCTACGGGGTGCTGCGGGCGCTGATGACACTGCCGCTGGTGGTGCCGCCTGCCGTGACCGGAATGATGTTCCTGCTGATGCAGGACGGCTCTTTCGGCGTCCTGTCGTTCTACCTCTATGCCCTCGATCTGATCTCGCCGGCACAGCCGATCCTGACGCAGCCGGGAACCGCATTGGCGGCGATCCTGCTGGCCGACATATGGCAATGGACGCCGTTCATGGTGCTCATCATCCTGGCAGGGCTCAGGGCACTGCCGAAGGAACCTTTCGAAGCCGCGGCGATCGACGGCGCCAATGGCATCCAGACGTTCTGGCGGCTCACATTGCCGATGCTGCGCAAGGTGATAGCGGTCGCGGTGCTGATCCGCGGCGTCGATCTCTTTCGCATCTACGACTACGTCTACATCATCACCGCCGGCGGGCCAGGCACGGCTACCGAGACGCTTTCATTCTACGCGGGTCGAATCTACTTCACCGGAGACTTCCCCTATGCCGCGACCCTGTCGCTGATCGTGCTCGTCGTCTTGATCGTCGTGTCGAACGTCTTCGTCAGGCTGTTCAAGGTGAGGTTCTGATGGAACCGTCGCGCGCCCAAACGATCGCCCGTGACGTGCTCGCCATCCTGGTGGTGGCGATCTTCATGTTCCCGATCGCGTGGTGGGCTCTGTCGTCTATCAAACCCTATTCGGCGATCTTCGATCGCAGTGGACCGGTTTACACCGGTTTCGCGCCGACGCCGGACAATTACCGCGTGACGTTGCTTGGCGTTTCGCGCGTCGACATCGGCATGGAACAGGGCGGCGAGGCGGCGGGGGTGATCAAGGGCGGCGCCAGCTCCTACGATTCGCGCCAGTCGTTGCTCGACAGCGCCATCATAGCCGTCGGATCGACGGCGCTGACGCTGCTGCTGGCCACTCTGGCCGCCTATTGTCTGTCGCGAATGCAGTTCAGCGGCCAGCAGTCCTTCCTGTTCTGGATTCTCTCGCAGCGCTTCATGCCGCCAATCGCGATCGTCATTCCGATCGTTTTCATGTTCCGGGATCTCGGCTTGCGCGATACCTATACGGGGCTCATCCTCGTTCACAGTTTGATTAACCTGCCGCTGGCGGTTTTGCTTTTGAAGTCGTTCTTCGACGATGTTCCGCGCGAGGTTGATGAGGCGGCGCTGATTGACGGAGCGACGCGCTGGCAGACGTTCCAACGCGTGGTCCTTCCCATGGTCAAGGGCGGCATCGCTGCGACGGCTGTGCTGTGCTTCATCTTTTCGTGGACCGAGTTCCTGCTCTCACTGTTCCTGACAACGTCGATCCGCACTGTGCCGGTGAAGATCTCGACCTTTGTCACCTCGACCGCGACCGAGTGGGGCTACATCACAGCGCTCGGCACGTCCGCGATCATACCCAGCTTCATCTTTATCCTGCTGGTTCAACGGCATCTGGTCCGCGGCCTCACCCTCGGATCCCTGAAGGAGTGAGGCGCAGACGAGAAGAACGACGACAAAAACGCAACGGAGGAACGATCATGAGCTTCAGTGAACACGACAAGAAGACATTCGTCACCGATACCTGCAATGACTTTACGGCGCGCCGAATAACCAAACGCGACTTCATGAGGAAGATGGCGCTCGCTGGTGTCGGCTTTTCCGCCTTCGGATCGGCCATGCTAGGTGGCGGCCGCACCAATCGGGGTATGCTGGGGCTCGGGGTTGAAGAAGCCCGCGCCCAGGACGCCGATATGCTGAAGTGGCTGGCCGATGTCGGCAAGCCATATGCCGGCACCAAAATCCGCTACACTTCAGAAGCGACGCCGCCAACGATCGTGGCCAACCAGCTTGTCGCGGGTGAATTCACCAAGGCAACCGGCATTGAGGTGGAAGTCGAGATCGTGCCGCTGGAGCAGGTTCTCGCCAAGGCTACGCAAGACGTACAGGGCCAGCTGGGCACCTACGACGTCTACTATCTCGACCAGTCCTGGATGGCGACATTTGCACAGGATGTCGTCGATCCGCGCGAGTATTATGACCAGAACAAAGCACTGGCGATGCCCAACTTCGACTGGGACGATTTCTCCAAGCCGCTGGTCGACGGCATTGCCATGTACAACGGCAAACAGTGCGGAATTCCATTCGATATTCCGATCTTCATCCTGATGTACCGCAAGGATCTTTTCGACAAACACAATATCGCGCTGCCGACAGACCTCGACGCCTATCTCAAGGCCGTGCAGGCGCTCACAGAGGCAGAAAAAAGCAACGGCATCTTCGGCACCGCGTGCCAGGCCAAGTCCGGCCATTATTCGCTGGAATGCGACTGGACCTTCGCTCTGTGGGGCCATGGCGGTTCGATCTTCAACAAAGACAAGAAGTTTGTCGGCAATGACGAGCGCGGCGTGGCCGGGCTGCAATTCTATCAGGAGTTGGTCAAGAACTCACCGCCGTCTGCAACGACTTGGACCTGGGACGGTCAGGGGCAGGCGCTGACACAGGGTCAGGCCGCCATGGCAATCACCTGGGGCGAAGATTTCCCCGGCTTCGACGCCAACGATTCCAAGGTCAAAGGCCTGTTCGAGGCCTTGCCGGCGCCCAAGGAGGTTCCTGGCCGTCGCGCCGCCGCCGATTGCGGGTTCAACGAAATCCCGGCCGTCGGCCACCAGGGTGGCTCAACGATTTCGTTGTCGCAATATTCCAAGAACAAGGAAGCGGCATGGCTGTTCATGCAGTGGGTCTGCTCGAAGGATGTGATGGCGCGCGTGTCGACGCTCGGCGGCGGGGCCTCGCCGATGCGCAATTCCTCTTTTACAGATCCTCGGGTCAAGGCGAAGGCCGTTGTCGGGCCCGGAACGACACGCCATTTCGAGGCGATCAAATACACTATCGACAACCAGATGGGATCGGAGCCGGACATGCCGATCTGGGCGGATCTGTCGAACAACGACATCCCGGTTGAACTCGGCAAATTGCTTACGGGCCAAGACTATGGCGGCGACGCCAAGGCATGCCTGGATGCCATTGCCGGCATTGTCGACGGCAAAGTCAAGGATGCCGGTCTTTAGCGGGTAGTCGGTGATTTGGGCGAAGGCGGCTTCGACCGCCCTCGCCCTTTGGCAATGTGGCGGCAATGGTTCCTGATCTCGTCATCGGCATTGATTCCTCGACCTCGGCAACCAAGGCGATCGCCTGGGACCGCAATGGTCTGGCCGTGGCTGAAGGTCGTGCACCGCTTGCGATGTCGAACCCGCGCTCGGGCTATTTCGAGCAGGATCCGGCCGAGTGGTGGACCTCGACGGTCGCAGCGCTGCGGGTCGTGGCGTCGACGGTTCCGCCGGCACGCATTGCCGCCCTTGCCATTGCCAACCAGCGCGAAAGCTTCGGACTTTTCGATGAGCAGGGCCAGGCAGTCGGGCCCGCAACGCTCTGGCTCGATGAGCGCGCCCGGCGGAAGGCACGCCGCTTCGGCGAGAGCTTCGGCGCGGCACGCGTCCACGCAATATCCGGCAAGCCGCTGGACGTCATTCCTTGCCTTTACCGCATGATCTGGTTTCGCGAGGAAGAGCCCGAGATTTTTGCCCGGGTGGAGCGAATGGCCGAAGTCCACGGCTACCTGGTGTTTCGGTTGAGCGGCCTGTGGGTGACGTCCACCGCATCCGCCGACCCGATGGGCATACTCGATATGCGAGCTATGGACTGGTCGAACGATATACTGAACGCGGCAGGCGTCCCCCGGCGCATGATGCTGGACCTGGCGCGGCCCGGCGCCGTGCTGGGCCAACTAACGTCGGAAGCGGCCATGCTGACGGGCTTGCGGGAGGGCACGCCGATCGTCGCCGGCGGCGGCGACGGTCAATGCGCCGGCACGGGCGCGGGTGTGTTGCAGCCGCGATGCGCCTACATCAACCTCGGTACGGCAGTCGTCTCTGGCAGCTTCGGCATCGACTACGTGCATGATTTGGCCTTCCGCACCGAAACGGCGGTCGCCGATGATGGCTATATCTACGAGACGTGCCTTCGCGCCGGTACTTTTCTTGTCGACTGGATGGCGCGCGAAATGCTTGGCGTCGATCTGCATGGCGCAAGCGACGCCCTGAAGGCGCTCGAGGCCGAAGCCGCTACCAGCCGGATCGGCGCAGGCGGCATAATGCTCCTGCCCTACTGGCAGGGCGTCATGGATCCGCACTGGGATAGTGCTGCCCATGGTGTCATTGCCGGGCTTTCCGGGTCGAGCCGCCGCGGCGACATCTATCGCGCCGTGCTGGAAGGCATAGCGCTGCATCAGGCCGCGACAAGTCAGCGGGCCGCTGCGGCTGCCGCCCAGACCATCGACCAGTTCATAGCCATCGGCGGAGGAGCGAAGTCCGACCTGTGGATGCAGATTCTGGCCGATGCACTCGACCGTCCCGTAATGCGTTCGACGACAGTGGAAGCCTCCTCCCTCGGCGCGGCGATGGCAGCGGCCAAGGGCGTGGGCTGGTTTTCCACCATCGCCGAAGCGTCGCTCGCAATGGCCAGCAAGCCGGCCAAAACCTTCGAACCGGACGCGAAACGGGCCGAGCTCTACGCCGAGCTTCTTGCGATCCATGCCGATCTTTGGCCTACGCTTTCAGCCTGGAACCAGCGACTCGCGGCCTTCATGGAGACCGATCATGGCTGAAACGACCAACTGGAACGCGTTGATCGAGGACGTTGTCGCGGAACGCTGGAAAGATCCTGAGACAGGCGCGGCTGCCGTCCTGCCGTTCCAGACGATCGAATTGCTGGAGACGACGGAGGGCCGCGAGGCGGATCTCGTTGCGCCCCTGGGGCTCGGCCGTCGCATCGCTGTTGTGTCCGATGTCAACACCGTCGATGTGATGGGCCGGCGCGTCGCGAAGGCGCTGCGCGCCATCGCCGACATCAGTGAAATCGTTCTGCCTGACGGCCTCGACTGCGACGAGGCAACGATCCAGATGGTCAGAGAGAAGACGCGTCATGCCGACGGGGTCGTGGCCGTCGGGTCCGGCGTCCTCAACGACAGCTGCAAGCATGCAACCTTCCTCGACGAGCGCCCCTATGCCGTCTTCGGCACGGCCGCCTCAATGAATGGCTACGGCGCCTCGACAGCGTCGGTGACGTTGGCTTCAGGGCTCAAGATCTCGCTGCCCTCGCACGCTCCGCGGGGCATCTTTCTGGATCTTGGTGTATCGGCCGCAGCACCCGCCTGGCTCAGCGCCGCTGGGCTCGGCGACAGCCTCTGTCGTCCCACCGCCCAGATCGATTGGTGGGCTTCGCATCGGCTGTTCGACACCTACTATTCTGCCGTGCCCTACCTGCTGCAGGCGGGCGATGAGGAACCGATGCTGGCCCATGCGCCTGGTCTTGCCAGGCATGACGTCACCGCTGTCGGGCATCTCCAGCGCGTCTTGACGCTGTGCTCGATGGGTGTGTGCTTCGCCGGCGTTTCCCATCCTGGATCCATGGGAGAGCACCAGATTTCCCATTGGGTCGACATGTTCGCGCAAGACCATCATCCCGGCACCACGCACGGTCAGCAGGTCGGGGTTGCCTCGCTGGTCATGGCGCGTCTGCAAGCGCGGCTGCTGGACAGGAAAGAGCCGCCGCAGGTGAAGCCGACCGCCATCGACGAGGCGGCGATGCTGGCCCGCTACGGGGCACAACTTGGACCACTTTGCATTGCCGAGATGAAGAAGACGGCACTCGACGCCAGCCAGACGGAAAGCTTCAACCGCAGGCTTGCGGAAATCTGGCCGGCCCTGCGCCAGGAGGTTCGGCCCATGGCAATGCCGATTGCACGCATGGAGGCAGCACTCAAGGCTGCCGGGGGGCCGGTCACTGGCGCGGAACTAGGCCTGCCGCGCGCGCTTTGGCACGACGCCATCCGCTATTCGCGAGAAATCCGCGGCCGATGGTCCTTTGTCAATCTGGCCGCCGATGCAGGGCTGCTGGAGGAGTTTCTGGAGAGCGAATGGTGAGAGCGCATCCGATCGCCAATGGCTCGCATGGCGACGTGGAACCCAACCGGCAAGAGCAATCGAAGGATAACAATTTATGGCGTCTGTCACCATCAGCAACATAAAGAAGGACTATGGCGCCCTCTCGATTATCCATGGACTCGATCTCTCTATCGAGGATGGCCAGTTCGTCGTTCTGTTGGGGCCGTCCGGCTGCGGCAAGTCCACACTGTTGCGCATGATAGCCGGTCTCGAGCCCATCACGTCCGGTGAGATCACGATAGGAGACAGGGTCGTCAACACGCTTCATCCCAAAGACCGCAACATCGCAATGGTCTTCCAGAATTACGCGCTTTACGCGCACATGACCGTCTTCGACAACATGGCGTTTTCCATGCAGTTGAAGAAGCGCCCCAACGAAGAAATCAAACAGAAGGTGGGATGGGCGGCGTCGATCCTCAATCTGACGCCCTATCTGGAACGGTACCCTCGCCAGCTTTCGGGCGGCCAGCGGCAACGCGTCGCCATGGGTCGCGCCATCGTGCGAGACCCAACTGTCTTCCTGTTCGACGAGCCGCTGTCCAACCTCGACGCCAAGCTGCGCGTGCAAATGCGGACGGAAATCAAGGAGCTCCACCAGCGGCTGAAGACCACCACAGTCTATGTCACGCATGACCAAATCGAGGCCATGACCATGGCCGATGTCATCGTCATCATGCGCGACGGCCACATCGAGCAGATCGGGCGCCCGCTCGATGTCTACGATCGCCCGGCAAACCTCTTCGTCGCCTCCTTCATCGGCTCGCCCGCAATGAACATGTTCCATGGCGAGGTGGCTTCCGAGCGCGACGCCTGGGTGGTGCGGACCGACGAGCTATCCCTCCCGCTTCCGCCAGAGGCCGTGGTCCGGCCCGGCCAAAAGGTGATCTATGGCATTCGGCCCGAACATCTTCGACCTGTGGCAGACGGGCGCGGCATCCCGGCGAGGATTACGGTTGTCGAGCCGACTGGCCCCGAAATCCATATCTTTGCCGCCATGGGCAACATTGCGATCTGCTCGGTGCTGCATGATCGCATGGAGCTCTCTCCTGGAGCTGTGATCCACCTGGAGCCAGCGCCTGAGCGAATCCACCTGTTCGACCAAGGCAGCGGCGAGCGGCTGGACAAGGAAAGAAGCTGAATGGCGCAGATCATTATCCTCGGCGCTGGCGTCATGGGCTCCGCCATGACGCTTCCGGCCGCTCACGCGGGTAACCGCATCACTCTTGTCGGCACCCATCTCGACGAGGAGATCGTCAGCTCTGTGGCCGACACAGGTCATCACCCTCGCCTCAACATCACTCTGCCTGACGCGGTGGCCGCCTGTTCCTGGACCGAATTCGGGACGGCGATGAACGATGGAGCCGACCTGCTTGTACTCGGCGTCTCGTCGGCCGGCGTTCCTTGGGCGATCGACCGCATTGCTGAAAGCATCAAGTCGCCCGTGCCGATACTGATGATTACGAAAGGACTCGCCGCGAGCGACGAAGGCATCGAAATCCTGCCGCATCTGCTTGCCCGCGAGATTGAGCAACGTACTGGCTTGTCGATCCCGGTAATGGCCGTCGGCGGACCTTGCATTGCCGGCGAACTGGCCGCACAGCGCGATACCTCGGTGATCGTGGCCGGACACGATCCCGACCAGGTGGCCGCGGCGTCACGCATTCTGCGCGCGCCTTTCTATCATGCGCGACCATCATCCGATCTCATTGGCGTCGAGATCTGCGCCGCTTTCAAGAACTTCTATACACTCGCCGTTGGGGCTCCCGTCGGGCTGCTTGAGCGCGACGGCAAGGCGCCCAACGGTGCGCTCATGCACAACCTTGCCTCGTCGCTTTTCTCGCAGTCCCTCGCCGAGATGGCGATTCTGGTCGAAGCTCTGGGTGGAAAAATCGAAACAGTGCTGGGGCTGGCCGGCTCCGGCGATCTTTATGTGACCTGCCAGGCGGGCCGTAACGGTCGCATGGGACGCCTGCTCGGCCGCGGCCTGCCCTATTCCGTGGCGAAGCGCGAACATATGAGTTCGGACACGGTCGAGGGGGCGCAACTGGCGCTGGACCTTGGTCAGGCTTTGAAGAATATGATGGGCCGGGGTGTACTTCCCGATGATCGCCTGCCGCTGACGACTGCCATCATCGACGCGATTTGCCATGATGCTCCGCTGGTTTTGTCCTTCGACCGCTATCATCGAGGCTAGCGGAGCCGGGGAAACTCGATTGATGCCTCATATCGATGAGCACATGGCTCGGCCGAGCCCGCTCTGGACCCGCTGCCGCGGAGTGGACAGGATGATCTGATGGAGAAACCAGCACGAAAGAAACGCGACGGCCGCCAAGCCGTAACGAGTTCCGTCACGGCCGATCGCGAGGAAGGGCTGCTCGTGCGCGCCGCCTGGCTTGCTTATGTCGGTGACCTCACCCAGGCGCAAATCGCCAAGTCTCTTGGCCTGACCCGCCTCCGCGTCAACCGGATGCTGGCGCATGCGCGCCAGCGGGGGATCGTTCAGATTCGCATCAATTCCAAGGTGGCGAACTGCATCGAGTTGGAGAACCGGCTGCGGGACGCCTATGGTGTCTCGGATCCAATCGTGGTCCCGACACCGCCGGATCCTGCTCTGGTGCCACAGGTCATCGCAGCCGCCGCCGGCGAAGCCCTGTCGCTTAGAATCCGTGACGGGATATCGGTAGGCGTGGGATGGGGGCGGACGCTCCAGCTCAGTCTGCGGTCGGTGACCGTGCGCCCGGTCAAAGGAATGTCGATCGTTTCCCTGCTTGGCGGGCTCACACGTGGATCGGCGATCAACATCTACGAGATCGCTTCCCGGCTCGCGGCGCTCTTCGACGCGGAATGCTTCTACATCGCAGCACCGGTGTTCACGGATACCGAGGCCACACGCGATCTGCTTATGCGCCAGTCTATTCTGGAAGACGCCTTCACTCATGCCCGCGACGTTGACGCCGCTTTCGTTTCGGTGGGCGCGGTGCACAAGGACGCCACCATCTTTCGGATCGGACTGGTAGGAGACGATGATCTCAGATCACTCCGCGAAGCCGGAGCGGTCGGCGATATTTGCGGCCATTGGATCGGCGCCGACGGACAACTCGTCGATCACCCGCTAAACAGCCGCGTCATCGGCCTCGCCCCCGAACATCTGCGCGACGTCGACACTGTGATCCTGCCCTCCGGCGGCCTCGACAAGGTTCCGGTGCTGCGCGCCGTGTTGCGTCTGGGAGTCGTCGATGTGCTGATCACCGACGAGAAAACCGCTGAGGCTATTCTTGCGGAAAAGTCGTAGCGCAGACTGATCTCCACCAGCAGAGTGGCTCGCGAGTGATTGCTTCTTCACGTCACAGCACCTCGTGGATTTCCTCGATCGAAGTCTCGCCGATCGGCTTGTCCAGAACGATCTCTCCGCGCGCCATCGCCACGACCCGGTCACAGCATTCGAAAACATGATGCATGTTGTGGCTGATGAAGACGCTAGTGATGTTCTGGGCCTTGAGGCCACGAACGAAGCCGATCACCTTTCGCGTCTCCTTCACCGAGAGATGGTTGGTTGGCTCGTCGAGAATCATGACTTTCGACTTGAAATGCATGGCCCGGGCGATCGCCACGCCTTGGCGCTGGCCGCCCGACAGTTCGCCGACCAGCGCGTCGGGCGACCGCAGATGCAGGTCGACATCGGCGATCGCCTTGACGCTTTCGTCACGCATGCGCTTCTGGTCCAGGATGCCGATACCGAAAACCGAACCCTTCACCGGCTCGCGTCCGATGAAAACGTTGCGGGCGATGGTCATGGTCGGGACCATGGAATTGTACTGGTAGATCGTCTCGATGCCGCGTTCCATGGCATCGCGCGGGTTAGAGAAGCGGACCGGTTCACCTTCGATCCTGATCTCGCCGCCATCGGGCTTTTGGGTGCCTGAGAGGATGTTGATCAGCGTCGATTTGCCGGCGCCATTGTCGCCGACGAGGCCCAGTGCCTCGTCGGGATAGATATCCAGCGTAACGTTTTTCAAGGCGTGGACGCCGGAATACCATTTCTGGAGTCCCTTGATCGCGATGATGGGGGCCGCCATGATCAGGTCTCCACCTTCATTGCCCTGCCCCGCTTTCGAAGCCATGCGTTCATGACGACCGCGAAGATAGTCAGAAAGCCGATCGCCATCTTGAACCAGTTGGCGTCAACCTGGCTCAGCACCAGTCCGTTGTCGATGACGCGGATAAGAGCAGCCCCGATGATGCCGCCGAAGATGGTGCCGATGCCACCAGCCAGCGAGGCGCCACCGATGACGGCGGCCGACACGGCCTGCAGCTCCAGCCCCTCGCCGATCGACGGCAGCGGGGCGCCGAGCCGCATCACCTGAATGGTACCGGCAAAGCCGGCGAGCACCGAACAGATCAGGAAGCAGGCGACCTTCACCCGGGCCGTCGGGATGCCCATCGATTGCGCGGCGGGCAGAAAGCCGCCGGTGGCGCGCACCCAGTTGCCGAAATTCGTGTGCGACAGGAGCACGGTCACCAGGATTGCCACGGCGAGAAACCAGAAGAACGACATGCGAAAGAGGTCGCCCGGTCCCACATAGACCGTAAACAGCCATTTGGGCAGAGCGTTAGCTGGTATGACAGGAGGGAAGCCGCCGGAGATTACCACCGTCAGCGAACGCGCGATGAACAGCATACCAAGCGTGGTGATGAAGCTTGGTATCGCGAAACGAATCGTTATGAACCCGTTGAAGAAGCCGATGAGGGCAGCGATCGCGAGGCCGGCGGCAAAGGCCGGCGCGAACGGAACGCCTGCCGCGAGCATCACCGCCATGGTCATCGGGGTCAGCGCAAAGACCGAGCCCACCGAAAGATCAAACTCACCGCATATCATCAGCAGGGTCACGCCGATCGCGACCAGCCCCATTTCGGGCAGCAGCCCAAGCATTCCGCGAAGGTTCTGTGTGTTCAAAAATACGCCGTTCGAGCGAATCTGAAAGACAATGAGGAGCAGGAGCAGGAACACGACCGCCGCAAGCTCCGGCTTCTCCAGATAAATCTTCATCAAACGCTTCATCATTCGCTCCGGCTCGGGATCGTTTCCGCTGGTTATCGCATCGGCAAAGGGGATGGCGGCAGTCTGTCTTCTACCGCCCTTGACGGGGAGATGCCGCTGGAGGATGGGGACGGAGCCAACGCCCAAGACCGTGTTGGCTGGCCCTCCCCCTTGTCCAGCCGACCTCTCCCCGTAAGAACGAGGAGAGGACGCCGGCTTCGTGCCTACCGCACGCCCTTTGCGGCCAGTTGCTTGAGCTTTGGCACGTCTTCCTTGACGATGATGCCCTTGCCGGTGTCGATGTCTGCCGGCAGCAGACCGACGTTCTTGGTGAGATAGGCTTCCATCACCGGCATGAAGCCCTGCATGTAGGGCTGCTGGTCGACTTGGACCTGGATATAACCCGCTTCCATCTGTTGCAGGACTTCCGAGACGATATCGAAGCCGCCCATCAGCACCTTGCCCGGCTCGATGCCGCGATCGATCAGTACCTGGGCGACGTAGGCATGCCAAAGGCCGGTGTCGAAATACACCGTGGTGTCCGGGTGGGCAGACAGATAGGCGCCAACACGATCGGCGACGACGGCGCCATCTGTGCCGGTGTCGAGCCGTTCAATGACCACTTCGCGCCCGCCATTCGCGGCCTTGTATTCCTCAAGGAACTTCATGACGCCGGCAGCGCGCTGTTCCGACCAGTTCTGACCGGGCGCGGAGACGCCGACGAGCGCCCTGATCTTGCCTTCCTTGGGGAAGAACTCGGACATCTTCTTGCCGAGTTCGTAGCCGGCGGGAATGAAGCCCTGGCCGATGAAAGCCTGGCGGGCATTGCCGGCTGCTCCCTCGGTGTCGTCGACATTGGACGCGATGACCGTGACGCCGGCAGCGCGGGCGTCGGCGATGATCTGGTCGAAGGCATTGTTGTCGACGATCGAGGTGATCAGCGCGTCCGGGTTTGCCGCGAGCGCCGCCTGCATGTTGGCCGATTGTTGCTCGATCGAGCCTTCGGTCTGCGTGAAGACCATCTGGCAATTGGCCTGGATCTTGGCGCAGGCGTCGTCAAACCCCTTCTTCACAGCTTGCCAGAACGGGTTTGACGCCGACGAATGATGTGTGAAGACGATTTTCATCGGCTCCTGCGCGCGTGAGCCGATTGCCGAGCCTCCAGCCAGTACTGCTCCCAAGACTGCCGAGATAAGTAGCTTCTTCATGGTTCTCCTCCTCCGTAGAAAGCTGCTTCAGGTTCATTTTCAGAGAGTCGATGCGTCAGTCACCCGTCGAAGCGCCGTGAAGGCGCGATCGATCTCCGGGTTCAGTTCCATGCCGAGGCCCGGTCCGGGAGGCACGGTGATCATGCCGTTCTTCACCTGCGGCAAAGCGGTCACAAGATCGCGGTACCAGGTCTTGTAGAAGGCCCTGACACTCTCCTGGACAAGTGCGTTCGGCGCATTCAGCGACAGGTGGGTCGATGCGCCGAGCACAACTGGACCGGTGCAGTCGTGCGGCGCGACCGGCAGGTGCCATGCTTCAGCCATGGCAGCGATCTTGCGCGCCTCCGAGAGCCCGCCGCACCAGCTGATATCGAGCATAATGACGCCGGCCGCCCCGGTCTCGAGAAGGTCACGGAAGGCCCACCGGGAACCGAGCGTCTCCGAAGCTGATATCGGCGCCAGCGAAGCCTCGGCATAGCGTTTCAGGCTGGACAGGCTGTCCATCCTGATCGGATCTTCGTGCCAGAAGGTCTTGTAGGGGGCAAGTTCGCGAGCGATCTGCATGGCCGGCAGCAGCTGCCACATTGAATGGAATTCAACCATGATGTCTATCTTGTCGCCGACCGCATTGCGGATTTTCTCGAATGGCGTCAGCGCGGAATTCAAATCAGGCTGCGAAATATACAAGCCGCGCGTTTTCTCGGCGGCCATGTCAAAGGGCCAGATCTTCATGGCCGTGATGCCTTCCTCCAACAACGAATGCGCCAGTTCGTCGGCGCGGTGAAGGAAGCCGTTCAGATCATCATAGGCGTCGCCGGGCTTATCGAGCCCGTAATTGGCCGTCGTCTGGCCGGTGGTCTTCTTGATGTATTCGGTACCGGCACAGGTGTTGTAGGTCCTGATCTCGTGCCGGGTGAACCCGCCGAGGAGTTGTGCGATCGGCTGACCCGTCGCCTTTCCGAACAGATCCCACAGTGCGATATCGAAAGCGGAGTTGCCCCTGACTTCCGCGCCCGTCGATCGGAAACCGAGATAGCCGACGAGATCGGCGGCAAGCAGGTCGATCTGCAAGGGGTTGCGCCCGATCACGCACGGCGCGACATATTCGTGCAGATAGGTCTCGACGGTTTCGGCCATGAAGAAGGTCTCGCCCAGCCCAACGAGGCCTTCGTCCGTGTGAACCAGGACCCAGAGAAGGTTCGGCCGCTCCTTGATCCGCAGCGTTTCCAGTTTCGTGATCTTCATCGCGCACCCCGCTCCTCAGGCGATGCCAGCCGCCAGCAGGGCCTTGACGCTCTCGTCAAAATGCCTCGCCATCAGGTCGCGAGCGGACTGAGGATCACCGGTCTCGATTGCTTCGGCGAGATCGATATGGATTTGGATCATCGCCAACTGCTCGGCATCCGAAGGGCGGCTCCGCCAGCCGATCGGCCAGGTCTGGCGCGATACGCGCTCGAACGCGCCGACGATGAGGCTGAAAACCGGATTCTTTGCAGCCTTGGCGAGTTCGAGGTGAAAGGCGAGATCGTGCTCCATGACCTGTTCCGGCCGCTGGAAATTCTCGCGCATGGCGAGCGCGTGCGTCCTGATCCTTTCCACTTCGTCGGCTGTTCTGCGCAAGGCCGCCAGCATGGCGGTGCGGGTCTCAATCGTGCGGCGCACGTCGTAGATTTGCTGCACCGTGATCTGATCCGTGTGGACGCCATGCTCGATCACCAGCGACATGGCGCCATAATCCAGCTCGGCGACGGTAGCCCGTCTGCCTGCCCTCAGGTCGATAAGCCGCATGGCAGCGAGCGAGCTGAAGGCCTCGCGAACCACGGTGCGCGAGACGCTCAATTGTCTCGAAAGCGCGGCCTCGCTGGGCAGCCGGTCGCCGGGCCCGAGCTCATGCGCGCGGATATGGCGTGTGATCTCGCCGATCGTATTGCTGACCAGGCTCGCTGCGTCGGAATGTTTTGCGGATACGGCCGTGCTCACGCGATCACCAGTTCAGGAGGGCAAACCTGTATGGCAGGTTTTCCAGATGTGTTGATAGTATGCGAGAAAGATGTATGTCAAGATCAGGCGGGCCGGCGTCGTCGCCAGGAGACCGATGGCAAGAGGCTTGCACGAAAGATGCTCTTGACGCGCCGTTCGGCCGGGTGCAGGAGCCCGCGCGGTCGAGCAGGCGATCGTCTGCTTGGCGCGCTCGACATTCTCGTCGTGAACAGCGGCGGGCCGCCGACCATGTCGTTCGAATTTTCTCGGCGGACGATTCACTGATATTTCGATCGACGCACCCCATATGAGCGGAAAGAGTGTCACTTGAGGACTTGCCTATGCTGATTTCGCGTTCAGGACGGTTTGCAATTTTGATTGCGGGATTGTTCCTGGCATTTTCCATGGTCGCTGTGGATCACGCCGATGCGCGCCGTGGCGGCAGCTTCGGCAGTCGCGGCATGCGCACTTTCCAGCCGGTCCCGCCGACCAGGACGGCGCCACAGCCTTCCGCACCGGTCGAGCGCTCGATGACGCCCAATGCGGCAACGAACAATGCGGCCCGCCAGCCGCAGGCATTCCAGCGCCCAGGCTTCTTCAACGGCCTCGGTGGATCGATGATGCGGGGGCTGCTGCTCGGCGGCTTGATCGGCGTTCTTTTGGGCCATGGGTTCGGCGGCTTGGCCGGCATGTTCGGCCTTCTCCTTCAAGTGCTGCTGATCGGCGGCGTGGTCATGCTGGCCATTCGCTTTTTCCGCTCGCAATCGGCGCAAAACCCAGAGCCCGCTACGGCCGGTGCCTCGCGGGGCACCGGGACCTTTGGGCGAAGCGCTGCAGCCCGGCCCGAGTCGAGCAACGCCACAGCTTTCGCCATGCCAGGCATTGGGTCAGGATTTGGCGGAACGAGCCAAGCCAATCCTTCCCAAGCCAATGCTGCCGATGAGATCACCCTCACCCAAACCGACCTCGACACGTTCCAGCAAAGGCTGACGGAAGTTCAGGACGCATTCGGGCGCGAAGATCATGTTGCTTTGCGCCGGTTGGTGACGCCCGAGATGGTGTCCTATCTGTCCGAGGAACTTGCCGACAATGCCAAAAAGGGCGTCAGGAACGACGTGTCGGACGTCAGCCTGTTGGAGGCCGATATTGCGGAAAGTTGGCAGGAGGGTGATCGCGACTACGCGACGGCTGCTTTGCGCTATGAGTCTCGCGACGTGACCCGCGATCGTATCAGCGACAAGATCATTGAGGGCCAGGCCGATCGGCCGACGGAGACGACCGAACTGTGGACCTTTACGCGCCAGAACGGCGGTGACTGGAAGCTTGCCGCAATACAGCAGCCGAGCTGATGTGCCCGGCCTTGATGTCTGCCAAGAGTTTTGTTCAGGTTTCTCGCTACCACTCGAAGGCCAGCGCGCCCCTTCCGCGCGCTTGTTTCCCCCAACGCGCGTTGAGGTAACACTAAACCACCGGCTTCAACCGGGACCGGACAATCAGCATCGCACCGCGCGACTTTTTGCGTTTCCGGTCTCGTGTAACCCAATCGACGACCTCCTGCCGGGTTGCAGCCCGCCACCCCTCGATGCTCAGGCAGGCAGGCTCTTTGACAGCCTGCCTCTTCTGGTTTACGTGCGGCCATCAAGAATGTTCAACGCGTAACGTGTGTGTCGCCGTTCGCCGGTTCTTATCAGTGCACCGTTGGCAACGAGGTCCTGCAAATCTCTTGTTGCCGTCGCGCGCGATGCCTGCGTGATGGCGATATAATTCTCGGCGCTGAGCCCCCCTTTGAACCCGTCGATGCCCGCGCGGAACATCCGGGCGATGACCTTTTCCTGGCGCTCGTTGAAGTGATCCCGGTAGCGTTCGTGAAACTTGGCCTTGACGACGGAGAATTCGACACGAGCGAGCGTTACGCGCTGCGCTTCGAGGATCGTGTTGGCGAAGTAGAGCAGCCAATCTGTTACCGCGTTGCTCGTGTTGCTGGCCTCCAGATGGTCGTAGTAGGCCTTGCGGCGGCGCTCTATCGTATAGGCCAACGCGATGAGGCTGGGCTCACCCAGATTTTGCGCCAGCGCCTTTTCGCAGAGGGCACGGCCTATGCGACCGTTGCCATCCTCGAACGGGTGAATGCTCTCGAAATAAAGGTGCGCGATAGCGGCACGCGTCAACGCTGGCAGCGGTGTCTTGCCTTTGGATGAGGTATCGTTGAACCAAGTAGTGAAGGCATCCATTTCGGGTTTCACCCGCGCGGAGGGCGGCGTTTCGAAATGAACTTTGGGCTTATCCAGCCGATTGGAAACGATCTGCATGGCATCGGCATGCTGGCGGTAGTTGCCGATGGTCTCGATACGACGCTCACCCGACATCACCATCGTATGCCAAGCGTAAAGAGTGCGATGCGTCAGCGCATCGGCAAAATGCAAGTAGACATCGGCCATCATTTCAGCGATGCCCCGCTCGGCAGGCGGAATGCGCCTGGTCTCCCCGCCCAGACCAAGTTGCTGGCGCAGGGATGATTGCAGGCTCTCGCGGTCGAGGTACTCCCCCTCAATCGCGGATGTCTTCAAGGCCTCTTCGCTGATAAGATCGATGCGGATCTGGTCGCGATCGTCGGAACCGACATGACGAAAGACGCCTAGGAACTCGCCCGATCGCAACAGGAACTCGCTTTCCAGCGGTTCCAACGCCTTCTTATCGTAGGTAAAATGCGGCCAGTCCGCCTGCTCCCAATTCCATACCATGAGTTATAGGGCACCCTTCTATAACTCACGATAGCAACAATTGTGAGCTATAGCAATCTTCTCTATGCCTCAGAAGTCGCGGCTTTGCCCCGGCGCGATCCAACGGCTAACCATCCAGATCAATTTAATCATGCTTGTAGGGCCGCCGCATTGCGGGCCGCGCTCATTCGTTGCTCGAACGTTTCGGTTTTTTCTCCCAGCTCAATGAGCGGCTTAAGTTCTTCATACCCCGCACGTGCAGCGACACGCGACGTGGTGCGACGGGATGACAACGGCGTGTGACCAGGCCGCATGCTTCCAGCCGCTTGAGCAACGGCGTCAGCGTCGCCGAATCAAGCCCAAGCACTTCGCCAAGCTCGCCCACCGTGCTTGGCGCTCGCTCCCATAGCGCGAGCATCGCCAGATATTGCGGGTAGGTCAGCCCCAGCGGATCGAGCAGCGGCCGGTAAAGCCGGGTCATCAGCCCGCTTGCCGAATAGAGCGCAAAGCAGAGCTGCTGATCAGGCCGCCGAATCCCGCCGGAAGCCGCCGGGAGGTCCTCGGGTCTGGTTGTGATCTCTAAGGGGGCATGCTGCCTTTGCCGGAAGTAGCACCGCCGAAAGCGCCACTTCGACATTGCCCCTGATGGCATTGGAGGGGCACATCCGATGCGCCGCCGATACAAGCGATCTATGCGCGACATCCGCTGTCGGGCCGCGGCGCCGAGGACGATTCGATCCAAAGGGCGTACCAGCGCTCTATTCTTCGCTATCGGGGGTGGCGGCGCTGAGGGAAGCCAATCAGGCGGCAGCCTTCAGCCGACCACCCTGCTTGCCTATGACGCCGAGATTGAGGGCATATTTGATAGCCGGGATGAGGACGCCCTGAAAGCTGAAGGGATGGATCCCGCCGCCCTTGCCCACATGACTTGCAAAGGCCCTGTCATGGGCGTCGAACACCATCTCCTGCGTCTCGCGCGGATAGGCCCTGACGAACATCATGCGGCTGTGGCAGAGCCGGACATGGGCGACCTTCACGGTCACCGTCACGCCGTTGATCAGGACGATCTCGTGGCTCCAGTCGAACTGGTAGGCCTCGCCCGGCGCGAAGAACAGCGGCACATAGGCGTCCGCCGTCGCCGACCCCTGCGCCTTCGCCCAGCTCTTCGCGTAGCGGCGGACGGCGTCATAGCCACCCTCGTAGCCGAGACTGCAAAGCTCTTCGTAAATCCGGATCAGTGTCAGTTGCTCGCGCGCCGCCTTGCCACGGTTGCCATTCAAAAACCCGTCAAGCTGATCCTGCCACGGACCGATCTTCGGCTTGGGCTGCCGCTCGCGTTCGTAGGAGAACGATGTCTCACTGGATCTGAGAATCTTGCGGACGGTGTTCCGCGACACAGGCAGCTCGCGGCAAATCCGCTTGAGCGACCATCCCTGCACATGGAAGGCGCGCCGAACCCGGGCAATCGTATCCACCGACTTCATCCCCACACCATCCGCTCGCCACGACGAGCCGATGGTCGCAAATCAAAGCATCAGGGGGGGCAAAATTGGACGCCGATTCCCCGGCTTATGGGGTCAATTTTGCACGCCGATTCACAGCTAAAGTCTTCGACTGTCCCCCCCCATGCCGCTCAAGCCCTGCGAGCAGGCTCGCTCGGGCGTCAGCCATCAACTCAAATTGAACGGGACGACCTGTCTTCTGCTGAAACACTATCGCGCGAGTCCGAATTTCGGGACCTGCGACTAACGTGCCGATCCTAAGCTTCACAAGATCACAGCCACGCAGCTTGCTGTCGATGGCTAGATCAAAAAGTGCCCGATCACGCAGCCGAGGGGCACAGGGACACGGGAGACCCTTCCTGATGCTTAGCCAGTATGACGGATAAAGTCGCGTTGCCGTGAGCGCATCTCAGCGAGCAAGGCCGCTTCGTCAGTCATTCCGTCTTGGAACAATTGCAATAGCGTAGACGCGATTATCTCAGCGTCGCCCGAGCTTGCATCGTGGTTGCCGTCTGCGCATATCTCGTCGAACACTCGTTGGAGTAGCGCAAGATCATTCGGATAAAATGCGCTTGTGCCGACGTAGCGCTTAAACATCTCACCTCACGAGGCGAGAGTACGACACCCTCTCAATCGCCGGCTGCCTAACAGTTGGCTGGCGACTTCATGACTGTAGGCTAACGCACCGAATTAGCGAATCTATTCGCCAAACGTTTCGCACGAACTCCCCTCCTCCTTAGCAGCAGCCCCGAAGGCCTTACGGGCCTCCTCCGGGGTCGCCCGATCCTCGACGGCGCGTCGATGTATAGTTGTGCAGCCTTCCGCCACTTAGGTCCCATCTTGGTCCATTTCAGGAGTTCCTCGGCGGCACCCTCGACATTGTTAGACCCGTAGGTCGGTCGGTCTTGACGTACACTGGAGGGGAGAACCAATGGGTTGCCACGACACCTCCTACTCAGGGGAGAGATACATCTTGGCCTCCTTTGCGGCAGCCTCAAAGGCCTTTCGCACCACCTGAGGGTCAATCGAATCGCCCTCCAGATCTGACAGGCACAGCGTCACCGCCTTATGCCAGCAGGGTCCTCTCCGGGTCCACGTTTTGAGCTGCTCAAGGGCTGCCCTCGCATTGTTGCAGCCATGCCTGACACCGGTTTCAGTCTTCACGAACACCGGAGGGACGAACCAATGGGTTGCCATGATACCTCCTACTCAGGGGAGAGATACACGTTGGCCTCCTTGGCAGCCGCCTCGAAGGCTTCACGGACCTCTTGGGGGGAGGATTTGCCCTCGAGTGCATCGACGCAGGATTGGACAGCCTTGGTCCACCTCGGGCCCTTTGTGTCCCACGCCATGAGTTCCTCGGCGGCTCCCTCGACGTGGCTGACCCCATGGCGAATGCCTGGACGTTTCGTCTTCACGTAGATCGGTGGAGAGAACCAGAAGGGACCCATGAGGATGAACTTAGAGCGGCAAGAGGCTGCTGACCAACCCAGTTGCAGCCTCCGCTGATAAGGGAACAACGCAGGCCTTCGCGGGTTTAGAACTCGCAGCGGTCGATTCTTCGTGGATGCACCCGCTGTCGGGTCCGTCGCTTTTCTCACGGGCGGCGGGCTCCTTTCTGGAAGGCGGTGTTGGTCAGAGACACATAGAACCTTATACCGCAAAACAATTTAGCTATTTGTCGTTGGGGGAATTAACGTCCCCTCCTCCATCGCGGCAGCCAGGAATGCTTTGCGGGCCTCCTCAGCTCCCATCTCGTCGAATATCACGGCCATGCAAACGCGCACCGCGAGGTCCCAGCAAGGCCCACGCTTGGTCCACTTCATCAGCTCCTCGCCGGCTTTCTCGGCGTTGTTGACGTTGCGGATGATCCCGGGACGCTCGGTCCTGACAGGGACCGGAGGGTTGAACCAGTGGAGAGCCATACGTCACTCTTTGTCGGCCCTATCAAGTTCCTCCAGCAAATACCTTTGCTCAGCCGGCAGCTCCCGTTCTACAGGCAGATTTAGCATGTTGCGAAGGTAATTGCGGATTACCTCTGAGGTGATCCACCGCCGCACAACTTCGGCAATAACCTTCTGTTTGGCTTTATCGATTTCAACCAGATTCGGGCCTACATCTTAAAAGGACCGAACTGCACCGCGAGCGGATTTGTTCCTTAAGGGGGCCAGAATGTTTGATACAAAAATCTGGGCGGGTGATCGGATAACTGGCTCGCGCGAGGCCCCCCGCGCGCGCCCTGCGTTTCCCACTGGCGAGGCCCTAACAATCCCCGTCAGAGAAGTTGGAACCGCCAAGCTGCTGCCGTTTCGTCCGCGACGCCATCCACCATTACATGACCGATGCCCCGCGAGCAGCGCTCGATCCGCGCCTCGACGCGGTACACATCACGCAAGAGCGCCGGCGTGACGACATCTTCCGGCGTGCCGCAGGCGAACATCCGGCCCTCGGCGATAACGATGCATTTGTCGGCGAACCGGAGGTGTAATCAAGAATTATCTTTTAGAGCAATTCCAATGTACCGCTTTGGGGGAGAGCATTTCGGGTGATGACGGCTCACGCAAACTATTCGCTGCGCGACGAAATTCGGGACTATTGGTCCGATCGCGCCGAGACCTTCGACCTGCAGGTCGGTCACGAGATTTTTTCCGAGCAGGAGCGCGCCGCATCGGATGCGCTCATAAGCAAACACCTCGGACCCGGCGCCGGACGGGTGGCGTTGGATCTCGCCTGTGGGACGGGCGTGATTTCGCATTAGATTCACGATCTGGGGTTTGTGCTGACGGGCCTCGACCTGCTCAGAAGCCATGCTCGCCAAGGCACGCGCCAAGGCACAAAACCGCGGCGCCGGTATACGCTTCATCATAGGGGACGCCGAGCGGACGCTCGAGGACAAGGCGAGCTACGATGTCATCGCCACTCGTCACCTGGTCTGGACGCTGGTGGAGCCGAAGGCCGCGTTTGCCGAATGGTTCGCTGCTGAAGCCCGGCGGCAAGCTGCTGGTCATCGACGGCGATTTTGTCAGCCGCAACTGGGCGACGAGTTTGCGGGAACTTTGGGAGAAGCTCACAACCGGCAAGTCGCGGGTCGTGGACAATGACCTCGCCTCCATGGCCAGACGCCACCAGAGCATTCTTGCCCGTGTCTATTTCTCGGGCGGCGCACGGGCGGAAGAGATAGGGCGCCTGCTGGCCGAAGCCGGGCTCGATCAGCCCGTCGTCGTCTGGAAACTGGTTGCGATCCATCGCGCCCAAGCTCAACAGATGAGTTGGCCCAAGGCGCTCGAACGCGCCACCCAGCACCGCTTCGCGATCTGCGCGACAAAGCCAAAGTAAACTCCTCGGCGCGCCGGCGTCGGTCGCTCTAGTCAGGGTGGAACTTTAGGGATTTCTAATAATTGCCTGTGACCATTAGGCACGCTCCCTCCACTGCCCGCTGCAGATCGGGCCGCAACCCGATCGGGCCCGCGCTCCCCGCCAGAGGCGCGGGCTTCTTGGTTGCCTCGCGCTTTGCTAGCGTGTGGTGAAAGCAGGCTTCGCTACTGAAGCGTGAACTGCGGGACGCGCAGTTGGCATCCTTCGGTCCGAGCGTGAACAGCCAGACCTTGCCTGCGACCTCCGCCGCAAGCGAGGTCGGGCTTGCAGCGCCCTGGGCCTGCGCAAGCGTCGGGAAACTCTCCAGCCGCCAGTCATTGGCCGTGTGAAGCATCTGCGCGGCGAGGACGACTTGCGGCACGCGTCGTTGCAGGATTTCAGGGACGAAGGAACTACGGAATGAGCACCCGCGGTACGAACTTCTTGCACAAAAGGCTGAGCACGGCCTGCCTGAGAGCCATCTGCCTGCACAAAAGGTAGCATTGTCTTAGCTCCAGATGAACGTGAGGAAGAAACCGGCAATAGCAATTGCCGAGATGACATTGGGCCACCATACGGCATCGTGGGCCGGTTTGGCTGGCTTGTACCTGTGCCCCGTGCGGGGCAGCAGGTCCGGATCGTAGCGCACGTGGCGCTTGGGGTCGTATTTGATTGGCCGTTTCATCGCGGGCCTTGACCACCAGCAAGCTTAAGAGGAGGCGCTGTGCTGGCTGATCAAAAACTTGCGCTCAAGGCAACGGAATAGCATCATTCGAACGAACACTGTTCGTCATGACGAGGAGGGAAGTGAATGCGGTCGGCGGCGCTTTCAAAGCTCTTCCGCAACAGATAGGCGGGTCATTCAGAGCGCCGCATAGTCAGTGGCAGTGGTAGTCGCCTGTCTTGTGGTTCTTGTGACAACCATTGCTGTCGGTGCCGCCGCTGTGTGCATAGGCGCTGGTCGCAAAAGCCAAGGTCAAAGCCGCCAATACGGCCAGAATTGCACATTTCATTTTAGCCCTCCCTCAATTAATCTGCACCAAAGTATCTTTGCAGGAGAGGTCCAAGCAACTTGCCGGAGGCGCGCTAGATCGGGGGCCGGCGCCAAGATCGAAGAGATCACGCCGAAGGTGAAGAGCTAGCCGGTCAGCTTAGTGAAGTCGTGGCGGCGCGCGCGAACATGTGCCAGCAAATTCGTTTCATTGACGACCCCGGATTGAAAGAGAGTCAGCGTCGTCGAGGCCAGAATCTGACCGTCTATCGAGGTGCTGTACCATTTAGCGTCGGCGGTTATTTGGTCGACCACCCGCTGGCAGATCGCCCGATCTTCAGGTCTCAGGAACTGGCTTTGCGGTGCTCGTAGCATCTCGACGCCTTTAAAAGGGGAGTTACTGTGCCTCCCACGCGACACCCATGCTGGTCGCAGACAATGGACCGTAAACGCATTCAGACGGAAAATTGCCATTCATTTGAGCGGTGCAAGCAAGGTCTTAGCGCTTCGCCCTAACGGGGACGGCCCAGCGGCTTGGTTGCGGGGGGACTGGCAGCTGGAGGCCGCTGGGCCTGACCAGCGAGCCTTCGGGGGTGCTCGCCTGGCTGGCGAATACATGCGCTCAAGCTAATAGAATCGAAACATGCGAACGACGTACGTGGTGGAAAATTCCGCTGTGTAGAAGCCATAAGGTGCCCCGGAATGGGTCAATGCGTCTGGCACCGCACTTGCAAGGTCAGGTATGGGGGAATGGGGTGGAGGCCCGTCGCTTCGCAAATGTAGCGGCGGGTCTTCTGCATAGAGGTCCCGTACCAGCCTGCGCGCTGCCGTCCGTCTCGCTTTCCTCATCGATCGCCCGGACCGGCAGATAGGCGTTGGTTTCCAGCACGATCTGAATGCGGTCGGATCTACTGATTTTCATTTCAGCCGCGATGGAGTTGAGAGCGTCCTCCGTTGCGGGCGCCGGAGACGTTTCTAAGCATTAATGCGGCGCGGCGCAGGATGACCTGCAGATCCGCGCGTGAGATGTCCGCGATGCGGTCGGCGGCGCTTTCAAGCTCTTCAGCGATAGATTGGCGGGGCATTCGACTAGCGCTGTTCAAGTTCGCTGACTCTAATCTCCAACGCTGCAATCTGCTGCGCCAACTCGCGGAGCAATTCCTGCTGACTATTATGGTTCTCGACCTCTCTGTCGTTAATGTAGTTGACACAGGCGGCCAAGCGCTCGCTGACGCCATTGAAATGGTCAGCTAAATCGCGCGCGATTCTGCTCGCACCTTGCATGCATGTGCTCTTGTCAAAGAGGCTGCTTCCTGCCGGAACTGCGGACAGAACCAGAATTGCCAAAGAGAATATCACCCGACTGCGCATCCCAAATCTCCCGCCTTCATTTCGCGCGAGACTTTCCCTTCCGAAAGAAAAACGCAAGCTCCGCCCGCCGGTGACCTAAGGGTTTAGTCCCGGCATTTGATGGAGAGGATCGAGCCTGAATCGTTTTGGCTCTTTTGTCCAGATTTTGCAGATGAATTCGTATGGTGTGAGTCCCTTCAGGGTCTTTAGCCTGCGTCCGAAGTTGTAGGCGCTGACGAAGTCTGCGAGATGGGCTTCGAGCTGCTGGTGACTGTCCTAGTGGAAGCGTCTGACGGTGGCTTCCTTGATGGTTCGGTTCATCCTTTCGACCTGTCCGTTGGTCCAGGGATGCTTCACCTTGGTCGTGCGATGCTCGATGCCGCTGTCCCGGCAGGTGCGCCCGAAGATGTGCTCCATGGCGGTGCGGTCCTGCTCACGGTTTTTGAACTGGATACCGTTGTCGGTGAGGATCGTGTGGATTTTGTAGGGAACCGCCGGGGTGAGATGGCGCAGGAACTCGGCCGCGATCATTTTTGTGGCCCGCTTGTGCAGCTCGACATAGGCGAACTTGCTGGTCCGATCGATGGCCACGAAGAGGTACAGCTTGCCTTCGGCCGTCTGCACCTCGGCGATGTCGACGTGGAAATAGCCGATCGGATAGGTCTTGAACTTGATCTTGGCCGGCTTGTCGCCTTCGACTTCCGGCAGGCGACTGATCCCATGTCGCTGCAGGCAGCGATGCAGGGATGAACGCGTCAGGGTCGGAATCGTTGGCTGCAGTGCGTAGAGGCAATCATCGAGCGGCAGCAAGGTGTGCCGCCGGAAGGCGACGATCATTGCCTCTTCCTCGATCGTAAGCACCGTCGAGGAGGGGTTCCTCGGCCCCGTCGGCACATCGGCGACCGACGTCCGCCCCTTCCACTTGATGACCGTCTTCTGGTTGATCCCGTAGCGCTTCGCCAGCGCTCTCAGGCTCTCTTGACTATTTTGATTGCTCGACGGACTGCCTCTGTCGTCGTGGCGCTGCCGTGAAGAACCTGGCCCATAGTGCCTCCTTCGATTCGGAAGAAAAGAATGCACCATCAAAGCTCGGGATCAAACACTTAGGCCACCTTAAAGGCGACCACCCGCTGCCGGCCCTCTCCCGGGCTTTCAAGGGGGTGAGGCATGGTCAGCATCGTAGCTATACGCCCACTCGCATTTCCGGCAATTCCCGCTTCTTGAAATGGCAAAAGGACTTCGCTCCTTTCGACAAACCTGTGCTTCGCTACAAAGTATCGCGCATAGGCGAAGCGCGTCATGGATCGCGGTGTGCACGTTGCGGCTAGCAGCAGCGTCGCCGACCCCATCAGGGCCAGCAGCTTCAAATGGCTGCATGAACAGGCACCCAACCAATGCGCCAGAACAACGAATTGCCTCTTTCAACGGGAGCCATCCACAGAACACATCGCCAGTGAGCACGCTATAGGTCGCGGTTGCCAACGGCCTTATGGCTCGCATTGGTTGATTGGACCAGACGCCAACAGGTTGCCGGACCCTTCAAGCGCCATGCCTGATCTGACCGAACCCGCAAGTGTCAGGATGCTGTGAGCCAATCGCGGAGAGTGGTGGCACTTGCCGTAAGCTTCCTCTTCTGAATGAAGAGTACACGCTGCTGACATGACCGGCGATGCAGTGTCAGAAACCCGCAAACTCGGCTGCCTTCCTTCTGAAGGCGGCCGGCGCCTCTGGGGGCGTGGGGTAAGAACGCTTGGCGGCGCCGGCCTGGCGGGTTGGGGTCCGCCACGTGAATAGTAGCGAGCTTGGCGTTTCAGGTAATTCCGCGATCGCGGAAGACGCGTCTACGCGTCCCCATTCGTTTTCGTCGATCTCCCGCCTTGGCAGCTAGGCGTTAGTTTCCAGCCACTCGCGCAGCACGATCGTAATGAGACCCGATCCGCCGATTTCCATTTCGGCCGCTATGCACTGCAAAGCGCCGCCCCCCGCAGGGGCGCGCTTGACGATAGCAGGACGAAGTGACTGGCGTTGATTCAATAACCGCGCGGTTTGGCCTTCGGCTCTGGCGAGCTTTCCGACGGGTTTGCAGCCAATTTTGCAGATCGCCGATCTTTTACCCACAGCGACTTTCTTCTTGCCAGTAAATCGTGGCGATCGCCTTCAGCGGTCGCTCGGCTATGCGTCGCAGCAATGGCATAGTCGGCTCTGTTGGTTCGATAGTCCTCTTCTTTTTGCACAGTCATCGTTTGCTCCCAGTTCGTGGCCCCTCTTTTGCCCTACCGGGGAAATTAACTGCCGGTGCATTCCGCGAGTCAATCGATTAAATAATGCACTCTGCAGTCGCGCCTACATCTCATTGTTTTCGATGATGCCGGCTAGCCGTCGGGCAGTTTGGGCGCGGGCGAAGGGGGACGTTTTGAGCCTCGCGCAGGCCCTACCATTCTCGCGTGGAATGGCTCTGGCTCGGCTTCGCGGTGGCTGCGGCGAGCACGTCGGCCGTGTATCGTGAGGCAGTTATTGGCGATGCGGCAATGGCGAATTAGTCATGGCAATGGCTGTGACCGGAAGCGCTCGCTTATGCGCTGTGCTGGAATGCACATGAAGTATGCGCGTGCGCGCCGCTTCGTCGATCTCTCGGCCTTCGAGGAAGTCGTCGATCTGATCGTACGAGACACCATATGCATCTTCGTCCGGCCGAAGCGGAACGAGGTTCTCCAGATCGGCGGTCGGGATCTTGTCAACAAGTTCACACGGAGCGCCCAGATGCGCTGCCAAAGCGCGAACCCTGCGCTTGTTCAACCCGGAAAGCGGAAGAATGTCGGCGGCACCATCGCCGAACTTGGTGAAGAAGCCCATCAATGCCTCAGCCGCATGGTCGGTGCCGATGACCAGCCCTCGGGTGGCGCCGGCGAGCGCGAACTGGGCGATCATGCGCTGACGCGCCTTAATGTTGCCAAGCAAGAAATCCTCGCGGCCGGCATCGCCGAGCTCGACACTGGCCAGCTTGATCGAATCCAGCATCGCGTCGGCAGCCGGCTTGATGTCGACCCGGTGCACTTCATCCGCTCCTATGGTGTCCAAAGCTCGCTGGGCGTCCTTCTCGTCCGCCTGAGTGCCGTACGGGAGACGAACCGCCACGAATCTTGCCTCGTATCCCGCCTTTCGCAGTTCCTCGACGGCCCGTTGAGCCAGAAGGGCCGCGGCGAGTGAATCCACTCCGCCGCTGATCCCCAGCACATACGCACTGAGGCCCGATGCACGAAGATAGGTGACGAGAAAGTCCACGCGCCGGCGCGCTTCCAGCGCGCCATCGAAACTCGGAGTGACGCCCAACCCGTCGATGATCATTTCCTGTTCCGTCATGCGCAGTGGTGCTCCTGATGTCACAACATTCCGTCCAGCCGCGCGGCCAGGAGGTCGGCGGTGGTCACCGTCTCGACCTGCATGCCGTAGCGGCTCTCATAGATCGCGAGCATGGCATCGTGGGTCGAGTCAGCTCCGGAACATACCGCATCAGCCACGATGACCACCCGGTAGCCGAGATCGATCGCCCCCATCACAGTGGCGAGCACGCAAACCTCCGTCTCCGCGCCTGACACGATGAGTGAATCAATGCCCGCAGACCGCAGGCGAGCATGCAGTGACCCGTGCCAAGCGGACATGACGGGTTTGTCCTCCAGCAAAGCGGGCGGCACGAACCGCGCCAGTTCCGGAACAAGATCAATCAGCTGAGGATCGAGCCGATCGCGGGTCATCGTCCCCCACTTGTGATAGTACCGCCGCCAGGCGCCGACTGCGTCGTCGGGAGATTGAGGGGGAATAAACCGGGTGAAGATCGTCCGCGCCGGATCAAGTTCGACGAGGGCGACGACATTGGGCAATACACGCTCCATCCACGGCGTGTGCCATTCAGTCGCCTCGGCAAACATCCGTTGCATGTCGACGCAGAGGTGAACCCAGCGCTCACGAAGCGGTCCAAACCGCAGGGCTTGGTCCAATTTCGTCAACGCCCGACCGCCTCCCTGACAATGCTCTGCGCCTCGGACTTGTCCTGATGACCCACGATCTTCGCTTCCTTGCCTTCGGCGACTTGGCAGCCGACGAAGTAGTCCTCGATATTCTTGAGCTTGTTCAGTGGCATGTAGGCGAACTCATATGGTGGATGATCCTGGTGCAGCAGGAGCGGTGCCGCCAGTAGGCGGTTGTTGCGTTTGGCGGTTCCCCGCTGGACACATCCGCCGCGATTCCTCCGAGGACGCGGCACCGCAGCAGTGAGCCCATCGGAAGATTGGGATCCGTAAGCAGCGACATTTTTCATTGGATCACCTTCGTCAGCTTGCGTCGAACCGAGAAGCCGAACGAAAAAGGCAACGCGAAACCCAAAGTGAGCAGTTTCTTGGCTCGCAACATTCTGGTCTCAGCATCGTGGGCGTTCTGCGTCCGGCCTTCTTGGGGCGTCTCAACCGCAAAGCTGTAGCCGCCGGCCGCGTAGAGAGAGATATTGTCGATTGACTCGTTCATTTCGGGATAATCCGGTTCGACCATCCGTGTTCCTCGTGGTTCAATTGAGTTCGATCCAGGCCGGCGCATGGTCGCTTGGCTTCTCCCACCCGCGAAGCTCGACATCCACGCCGGCATTACGCAGCCGGTCGGAAAGAGAGGGGCTCACCAGGAGATGGTCCATGCGCAGGCCGGAACTCCGATCGAAGCCGCCCCGGTAGGAGAAATTCCAATAGGTGTAGATGCCCTTCTCCGGATGGATGCGCCGGACGGCATCGATCCAGCCACCTTTGAGCATTTTGGCATAGGCCTGCCGGCTCCCCGGGAAATAGACCGCATCGCCCAGCCATCGCCTCGGCACCACGGCGTCGATTGGGGTTGGAACAACATTATAGTCGCCGCAGAGAACGCTTGGTGCCCCGTCGTCGAGCAAATGCTGGCCGTAGCTGATGAGACGATCGAACCAGCGCAGCTTGTAGTCGAACTTTGGGCCAGGCGCTGGATTGCCATTGGGCAGGTAGAGGCAGCCTACGACTATCCCATCTACCTCGGCCTCGATATAGCGGCTGTGGGTATCGTCTGGATCGCCCGGTAGGCCGCGTCGACGTTCCACCGGCTCGATTCGGCGAGCGAGGATTGCCACACCGTTATAGGATTTCTGGCCGTGCCAGATGGCGCCGTAACCCGCCTCTCTGATCGCATCGACAGGGAACTTGTCGTCCGACGTCTTCAATTCCTGCAGGCAAATGATGTCGTAGTCGGTTTCGCCCAACCACTTCAGGAGCACAGGCAGCCGGCCGTTGACGCCGTTCACATTGAAGGTGGCGATGCGGGTCATGTGCATGCCCCCTCATGAGATACTGGCGGCAACCGGCGCGCAGGGGGGCGTGGCCTATCCCGTTGCGCTGAACCCCCAGCTCTTGGTATCGCCAACTTCGCCGGCATCCTGTGCGGCCGAGGTTCACTTCTTGCCCAGCTCGTCTTCGACCTTCTTGCGACTGTTGCCGAGCGACTTCACTGCCGATTTGACGTCAGCTTTGCTGGCGCCGGTTTTGCCCGCCTCGTACTTCATTTCATGATCCTGCCCACCAGCGACCCTGGCACGGTCCTGATTGCGTCCACGTGTTGTTCCAGTGCTTGCCATTTCTTCCTCCGAGGATTGCCGTTCCAGTCCCAACAACGCAGCCGGACTCTTCCGGTTCAATCCTTCGACGCGCGGGCCATGGAACCGAATCCAGGCCGGGTTTGTTGAATCAGCCCATGTATTCGAGGCCCTCAGTCGACCAGGCGCTCACCGACGACGCCCCCGAGCTCGCCGCCAGCCTGCACGACTTGGCCGACCAGCTGCACCCCCTGCCCGCCAGCCTGAGCGACCGCATCGCGCGGCGCAGGCCACCGACCTCGGCCGGGTCGCCAGGGATACCTGGCGCGGCGCCGCCACCGGCGACGCGACAATCCCCGCTGCCTGGCTGGCGCCCTGGTCACCGATGCATCCGGCATCGGCGACGTGCGCGACCTGATCCACGAAGGCTGCGCCTATGTCGACGGCGCTGCCTATGACCCGGTCATCCTCGGCCTCGCCGCCGTCGGGCTCACCATCGCGGTCGTCACGGTGACCATCCTCGGCGCCACCACGCCGGCACGCGTCGGGGCCACGGTTCTCAAGGCCGCCAGCAAGGGCGGCCGGCTGTCGAAGCCGCTGCGTGGCGAATTGGTGCGGCTCGCCGGCGACGCCGTCGATGGCGAGGCGCTGCGCGCCACGGTGACTCTCGCCACGGCCGGCGATCTCGCCGCCGCCTGCGCCACGCTTGGGGGCGTGCTGCGCCCTGCCCCGTTGGCCACCCTGCGCACAGCCGCCGCCGACCTCCTCGGCATCGTCGCCAAGGCGCAAGGCTACCGCGCCACGGCGGATGTTCTGAAGCTGTGGACATCCGCGGCGGACATGGGCCGGTTCACGCGCCTGTCGGCGCGGTTCGGCAGGGGTTCCGGGGCCTCCTCGCCGTGCTCGGCGCCTCGGCGCTGACGCTCGCCGGCCTGACCGTCACGCTCACCAGTTAGCTGGCAGGCCTCGGCCGTGCTGTGGGCCCTGCTCTACTTCAGCTGGCGGCTCCTGCGCCGGCTGGGGCGGTGAGCTACCCCGTGGGGGCTGTCTGCCTGGCTGTCTGCCCCCACACCCCCGAGGATATTGTAGGACGGTTAGGATCCTGTTTTCGGAGGTGTCATGGCGCGGAGACGGGCTGGCAGGCGGGCGATCAGCTCGCCGATCGGCACGCCCGGCCGAGGGTCGCTAAGACTGGCACGCTGCATGGCCTCAAGGACGGGTGTGGGTCTCCGCATCGTCGACGCTCGAGCCGCCTTCAGCGGCCGGCACCTGACCAGGCGCGCTGTCAGTCGGCTTCGCCGGCATGGAACAGGGCTGCACCAGGCATACCCCAAGCCACTGCCCAGCCTGGCGCGACGCGTGACCGCCCGCCGCCCCTCGCGCTCGGCGGGTTTGTCATTTCCGCCGCGGTGCCCTTTTCCGCCTTGTAAGGGCGGTATCCAGCGACGAACATTTTCTCCACGCTGCTAAGAAGCGATATGACAATTCTTGCGGTTAACTTCCAAGCGATACCCGCCCCCCCTCTCTGATCTGGGAATCACTTTACCAAATCAATGCGTTTCCACACAGGCTGGACCCAAGGCGGTCGCCATCAGTCAGCAGTAGACCTGCCCAAGCTCCGCCCGACCGAAGAATCCGTGTGTTGCGGCCGCCTTAACGCCGGATGTGAGCGCCGCATCTACCGCTCGCGACTTCGCCTACTACGCTCACTGCCGCGGGCTTTTCGACGGGCAACTCTAAGTTCGGCGAGCGTTGGCCTCCACCAGCCTCTGAAGCGTTCGGTCGGCCCGGCGGATAGCCGAGCGGGCCATGTGCTCACAAGTTCGGCCAGCGTAGCCGAACGCCACCTGCCCCAAACGAAGTCGCCGTTCGCAGGCATTGCGCGGGGGTAGAAGGCGGCTACGTCGGATAGCTCAACCAGTTCACCGGAAATTTCAGTGAAGACGACAATCCCGTACTGCTCGGTTGCGACAGCGCGGCCCAGAGTAGGTAGATCTTGAGCTGGCAGCGGATAGCGATGGCGCCGGCGTTCAGCAGCCCGCTTTTGTGCGGCTTTATATGCTTCGGTGTTCCTGGCGGCTGCTCGTCGCCGTTTCCTCTCCTCCGGTTCGGCATGCTGCGCAGCTTTTTCGATGCTTGGCCATCGGCGCCGTAGCTCTTCATATGAGCGGAACGGAACTCTCCAAGCCCGCAACTCATCGTCCCAACTCGCCCACGGAACAGCGCGCAATTCTTCAAGCACGGTCCTCGAATAGGAGGTGCGAATGCGGAGGTCGTCCGCGATCTCCAGATACTGGCTCGATATTGGGTCGAAGGCGAAGGCATCGCGTCCCTTGCTATCGTCATGGGGCGCCCGTAGCGCTGCCTCTTGCGCCAGCCAGCGGTCGATCCGCCGGGCCGCCGTCTTGCCGGGTACGAACCAGCTGCTGCGCTCGTCGCTCCATCTGGCACGCGGAAAGGTTTGCTGAAACCGCTCGATCGCCATTCGATCGAACGAAAAGCGGGCCTCGGCACCACGTGCATCCTTTTTCTGCGGCGCGGGACGAGCGTTGGATTCCGTCATTGTGCATCAACCGAGTTCGCTGCACGGAACGCAGCGCCGGCCCTAAAAGTTCACCAGCCTGACGGACTCCGCGGAATATGGCGCCTGAAGTGATCCCCGATGCTCGAGACCGGCGAAGTGAATCTTTTCCCACGCTCGGCGGTTAGGGAGAGCCGAGAGGATGACCAATGTCTAAACCAGATGGGAGAGCGGCTTGCGGCCGTGCGGCCGATAAAAGCTCGTTCGTGGCAACCGTGGTGCCGAGACGTTGGCTAGGCGGACGCAGTCACCTTTCCGGAGAGCCGGCAAGCCTACGCCGAAATGCTGGGTAACGGCTGGATTGATGCCGTCCGCCGCATCCCTCCACAGAAAGGCATCTACACGTATTGGAACTTCTCCTACCGGGGCGGTTATGATCGGAGTTCCGGCCTCCGGATGGATCATCTCCTCGTGAGCCCATCACTTTCGAACAGGTTACGTGATGCCGGCGTGGACGCTGATTTGCGAGGTTGGCAAAAGCCGAGTGATCATGCGCTCGCCTGGATAGAGCTCGACCTCTGCGGCAAATAGTTGAGTGATCCATTGTTCGGCTAGGCGTCTTCGCCGACTGCTGACAAAAATCCCTGCCGGGAATTTCGTTTCCTGCCCTTGATCCTCACGCTGCCTTTCTGACGGCCGCCCTGAACGGACGGTCGATGGTGAAGGCATCTGGACGGATGGCTGCCTCAACCTGGCTCCAGGTCACGGGATGAGCGATTGGGAAGCCAGGTCGCGCTCGTGGGGAGAAGGCGCCGACCGCCGTGTTGCCGCGCCCATTGCGGAGGTAATCAATGAAGATGCGGCCCTTTCGGGCTGCCGGTGCGGCGGAGAGCAGATAGCGATCAGGATGAGCTTCAGCGAGGCGCTTGGCGAACGACCGGGCAAGGAGCCGGGCATTGTCGTGCGGGATCTTCGTCGCAAGTGGGGCCATCAGGTGAATTCCCTTGCCGCCCGTCACCTTCGGCCAGCTCTCTAGGCCTTCTGCTCCCATGATGTCGCGGAGCGCTAGCGCGGTCCGGATGACCTCATCCCACTCGACCCCCTCACCCGGGTCGAGGTCCAGAACGATGCGGTCGGCATGCTCGATGTCATCAACGGTGGCATTCCAAGGATGCAGCTCTACAGCATCCATCTCGACCAGCCCTAGCAGGCCGGCAAGGTCGTCCATCCACACGCGCACACCTTCGCCACCCTCGCGCTTCTGAACGCGCAACTGATGCACTGCTGGCGGGATCTTCGGCAGCGCGCCCTTGTGGTAAAAGGTTGCGCCGAGAGCATGGCGGACCAGCTTCAGCGGTCGGTGGCCGAGATGGACGAGTGCGTGATCGGCAACCCTCTGCCAATAGCGCGCAAGCTCTTCTTTGGACGGCGAGACCGCCTCGGGCAGCAGTTGCAGGATGTTCTCGCTGGGAACGCCATATTCCCGGGCTGGCCCACGTCGCTTTGATGGCGCAGGAGGCTTGGCCGGGATCGCCACGAGGTCTTCTCGCAGACCCTTGAACACGGCTTCACGCAGCACGCCGCGATCTGTTACGCCACTGAATTGCACCTCGGCCAGCACGTCCGGTCTGACCCATGTCGCCTTCGGTTTCACGATCGGCTCTGACAGAGGTGATTTGTTGATGATCAGCGGGTCAAGCCGCTCTCGAACCAGTCGCGCAGCGCTCAAGGTGTAGCCGCTGCGAGCCTTGCCGGCATAGAGCAGTCGGTCGCCCTCGCGGCGGCCTATGTAAAGCGATGCGATACGGCGCGGGTGAGCGCCGAGCTTTTCCACGAAAGCGACAATGGGGAAGGTGTCGCTCTTGATGCACTTCACTTTGAGCCAACTCGTCTGGACGCCCGAGCGGTACGTGGCATCGGTGCGCTTGGAGACAATCCCCTCCAAGCCCATTCGGCAGGCATGTTCAAACACGTCCGTGCCGCTCACCTCCAGATGCTCGGCATAGGTCAGTGTCGGCGCTGAGTTCTTAAGCAGCTTCTCTAGGGCTGCCTTGCGCCTCACCAGCGGCTGCTGTCGTAGATCGCGCCCGTTGAGGTGCAGCAGGTCGAACGCGTAGAAGATGAGCCTCGCCGAGTCTGGATTGCCCAACTCCCGTTCCAAGGCTTGGTAATCCGGCAGGCCGCTGTCGCCGAGAACGACAGCCTCCCCGTCGATGATCGCCGCCTTCACCGGCAGACCCGCCGCTGTTTGAACAATTCGTCGGTATCGATGCGACCAGTCGTAGCCACGACGCGTGAAGGCCCGCGCTTTACCGCCCTCAATGATCAGCTCGGTGCGGTAGCCGTCGTATTTGATCTCGTGAAGCCATTCGCCGCCCTCGGGCGCATTCTCGACCAGCGTGGGCGACTGGAACTCAATGAAAGCGAGCTGGCCATCCCCAGCTTTGGAACTCATGGCATACTCCTGACCTTCCACCCAAACCTTGCGGCCAGTGAATAGGTTCCGCAACAGGGCTGGCCGGAGGAGTAAGGCCCCGAGCCGGTTTACCCGATCCTTGCTCGAACCGGGCGTGGTTGAGGGAACTCTTAGTTAAGCCGTCGCTTATGTACGAATGTCGCTCCATTGGTTCTCTCCGCCGGTCTCCGTAAGGACCACCCGTCCTGGCATTGCTTATCAGTGCAACAACGTCGAGGGAGCCGCCGAGCAACTGTTGCAGTGGACCAAGCGTGGCCCCAAGTGGCACAGCGCAGTGCAGCTCTGCATGGATGCCATGATCGATCAGGTGAAACCCGAAGTGGTCCGCAGGGCGTTTCTCGAAGCGGCCAAGGAAGAGGGAAACCTAGTGCCTCCTTAGCATCTGCGACCGAAAGCCCTACTCTTGGTCGGGCACGAACCTAACAAAGGGCATCGTCGGCTCTGCAGCGAGGCGGCGGTCGTAGAACTGGCAAGCGAAACCATTGACTTGCCGACTACCGCTGCGCCTTCAGCGATAGTCAAGCTATCCGGCATCTAAGCTGACTTGCAGGGGATTTTCTCCGGCCTTCTCACTATCGATAATTACCTCTTATCGATAGCGATCAGACCAAGGCTTGACCAATCTGCGGAATCGGCGCTATCGTGGTGCAGAACCGTGTTTGTCGTGCATGGCTGGGTTCAGCGCGACGCGAGTCGCATAGCGCGCTACAGCACAGCAAGCTCCTACGAGGACAAAACAATGACCATCACGGTGAAAATTGGCGAGGCCAAAACCCACCTTTCGGAACTGCTCGCTAAGGTCGAGGCCGGTGAGGAGGTGATCATTTCGCGCGGCAACGATCCCATTGCCAAGCTGTCCCGCCTTCCCCAAAACCAGGATCTGGGCGCCTTGATCGAAGAGGTCCGCGCCGCGCGGGCCCACGCAAAACCTGTCACCACCGAGGAAATTCTGGCCTGGAAGCATGAAGGCCACCGTTACTGATGCGTCTCGTCCTGGACGCGTCCATAGCCGCGGCCTGGCTGCTGCCGGAGGAGCACAGCGCGGTCGCCGAGACCCTGGTCGCCGGCCTGACAGGGCGATCGCCGGTGCCGTCGCTGTTCTGGCACGAGGCGCGCAGTGTCGTGCTGATGGCCGAGCGGCGTAGCCGCATCGCCGCAGGCGAAGCGGCCACCGCCATGGCACGGCTGCGCCGATTGCCGCTGGAGGACGCCGGCGGCGGGTCGGACGGCGCGGTGCTGGCGCTAGCGGCCGCGCACGGTCTCAGTGCCTATGACGCCGCCTACCTTGCGCTGGCCATCGAAACCGAGTTGCCGCTGGCGACCCTCGATCGCAAGCTCGCCGTTGCCGCGCGCGGCAAGGGAGTCCGCATTTTCGGACCGCTCGCCAATGGCAACTGACCTCGTCGCTCGGCCACCTGGCAATGGTGTTCGACGCGCCGAGGCGCTCGACGCATTGGATTCGGTGCTGCCCTTCGACCGGCGCGATCTTTTGGCCGAAATCCTGACCGACGACGATGTCGCAACGCTGCGCCACCTGGCCAAAGAAGGCATCGGCGCAAACTCTCTCCGCGCGCTGGCCTCCGACCTTGGCTATCTCGAGGCATGGTCTTTTGCCGCCACCGGTTCTCCGCTGCCCTGGCCGGCGCCGGAAACGCTTTTGATCAAATTCGTCGCCCACCACCTGTGGGATTCTTCCCGGCGCGAGAGTGATCCGACCCATGGCATGCCGGCTGACATAGCGGCGTCGCTGGTAGCCCAGGGCCTGTTACGGGTGACAAAAAGACCGCATGCGCCGTCCACCGTGCGCCGGCGCCTGTCGAGCTGGTCCACCTTGACCAGATGGCGCGGACTTGTCGGAAACTTCAACGCGCCGGGGCTGCAGAGCGCCATCAGACTGGCGGTGCGCGCCGGCGCCCGGCCGCGGAACTGCAAGAGCAAGAAAGCGGTGACCGCTGACATTTTGACCGCCCTCTTGAAGGCCTGCGCCGGCGACCGCCTCGTCGACATGCGCGATCGCGCGCTGCTCATCACCGCCTTCGCCTCGGGCGGTCGCCGCCGCAGCGAGGTTTCTGACCTCCGCGTCGAACAGCTCATCGAAGAAGAGCCGGTGCCCGCGGATCCCAAGGATTCAGAGGGGCAAAAAATTCCCTGCCTAAAAATCCGGCTCGGCCGGACCAAGACGACACAGGCCGATGGCGACGCTTTCGTGCTCCTCGTCGGCCGGCCGGTGACGGTGCTGCGAGCGTGGCTCGAGCGCGCCGGCGTCACTGAAGGCGCCGTGTTTCGCGGCATCGACCGCTGGGGCAATCTCGAAGCGCGCGCCCTGACGCCGCAGGCCGTCAATCTGATCCTGAAGCGCCGCATCGCCGAGGCCGGGTTCGATCCGCAAGCCTTCTCCGCCCACGGCCTGCGCTCCGGTTATCTCACCGAAACCGCACGCCGCGGCATTCCGTTGCCCGAAGCCATGCAGCAGTCGCAGCATCGCTCTGTGCAGCAGGCCTCGAACTACTACAATGACGCGGAACGCACGCTCGGGCGGACGGCGCGGATAATCGTCTGAGTCGCAGATCGATCCGACCCTTGCGGCGCGCCCAGAATCTCAAGAGTCGCCGCCGGCGATAGCCTGCCAAGACTGTGACTGTCACCCACGCTTGCCCTGGGCACCCGTAATGGAAATGATCGCGGGCGCTACCGTGACGAACAGGATATAAGGCTCTCTGGCAGCAAGCTGGTTGAGGGAAGCCCCACCGTCATGAAGCCGATGAACGAAGAGCACCTCGCGGTCCTACGCAGGCACATGGTCGAGATGATTGCAATCCATACCGACCTTGCAAGCGAAGAACTCGGCAAGGCGGCGCTCGATGAGCAGGTGATGGCAGCGATGCGGCGAGTGCCGCGGCATCTCTTCGTGCCAGCCTCGGTTGCACCTTATGCCTACCAAGACATGCCGCTACCGATCGGCTTTGATAAAACCGTCTCGCAGCCCTTCATCGTTGCTCTCATGACCGATCTCCTTGCGCCGCAACCGCACGAGGTAGTGCTCGAGATCGGCACCGGCCTAGGCTACCAAACCGCAATCCTCGCGGACCTTGCCGGGCAAGTTTGGAGCGTCGAAATCATCGAGGAATTCGCAAGCCATGCCGAGGCTCTCCTGCGGGGTCTCGGCTTCTCCAATGTCGGCATTCGTGTCGGAGACGGGTCGCGCGGCTGGCCTGAGCACGCCCCATTCGACAAGGTCCTGGTCACGGTGGCGGCTGAGCGGACACCGCCGGCTTTACTGAAGCAACTCAAGCCGGGAGGACGCTTGGTTCTGCCGTTGGGATCTGAAAATGCACAGTTTCTGACGGTCATCGACAAGGATGCGGCAGGGCAACTGAAGACTCGCAAACTCATCCCGGTTCGGTTCAGCCGTCTCGAAACGGTCTAATGAGGTGCGACAACTGGCGCGACCGCGCGTTTCCGACCGTCAATCAGATGCCAGCCTTCCGCGTTTCTTCGCCCTTGGTGAACGCGAAGAAACGGTAGAGTCGAGGTGTGGCGCAATGGCGGTAGGTTGAACATATCTGTTTGCCGCCCCTTCGTCTGGCCCTGCCTTATTGATTCAACCTTGGCTCCGTTTCCACACCCCGCTCATCGAACCGGACCTGCAGATCTCCCGCATCCGGCTCTCGGACAAGTACTCACGCCTTCACCTACGACACGCCACGTCCAAGTCGGGTCAGACGTACGAGCCCGAAGTGCTCGTAAAGATGCGAGTCTGGATAGGCTCCGCCCTTGCTTCGTGCAGGCTAGCTGCTGCTGAGCAATGATCTCACCACACTTCTGCAGGGGCGTAGATCGTCTCGCCGAAGCCGGAAGACTTGACCGCCTGATGCTGCAACCCCTTGATCTAAACGCAGTCTACCTCATTCGAACAGACGAGGACAGTAGGCCATGCTGCCTCTACCGTGGGTGGTCCTTCTGTCAAACTCGTGCGGGAGAAATTATCGTAGGTTGTGCGGAAATTGAAGCAACATGCAAACACTGTTGCAGTTCATACACTCGCATCCCGTAGGGGGGACATTCTCGAAGGACGATTGGGGTAACAACGATTTTCTCGGTGTTACCGCAAGAATTTACAAACCCCATTCGGTGATATCCCGCCAGGATGACAACAACGATGGGATATTCATCGTAAGATCGGGTTGGGCCCTCCTTTACCGCGGACTACTGGACGGAGAACGCCAGATCATCGACACTCCTCTGCGGGGGGACATTGTCGGTTTCCGTTCCGTGGACGGACCCCGTTTAGCGTCCCTGGCGTCCATAACCGAACTAGCTGTTTATGAAATTTCCAGCAAGAAACTGATAGAGGCCATCTTGTCGGAAGGCCGCCTTGGGAAGACCATCGCCTGCTCCCTAGCCCGCCTGAACGCCATCCTTGCCGAACATCTCATGAATGCCGGGCGGCGGAACGCGATGAGCCGCACCGCCCATTTCCTGCTCGAGTTGGAGGAGAGGCTCTCGATCGTTGGCCTGTCGGCCCATGGAAGATATGAGTGTCCCCTTACCCAGCACGAATTGGCCGACATCCTCGGAATGACCACCGTTCACCTCAATCGGACGTTGAGGGAACTCCGCAAGGCCGATCTCGTCGCTTTCAAGGCAGGCCATGTAGAGGTGATCAACCGCAAGAAGCTGGTCAAGACAGCCGGATTCGACAGCGAGTACCTCAGGTAAAGGTTATTCCCTCTAGCTCGGGTTCAACCGTCTCGCGAACTTTCGCGTCGCCGCCTGCGGTGCTGGGCGCCAGCGCGTAGGCCATCAGCAAAATTTCTGCTGGAAGACGACAGTGCGCCGTCGCTTGAGCAGTGCCAGACGATGCTTAGTGCGCGGCTTACCTGGCGGGCCCGCAATCTATCTTGACGAGGGCAGCCGCAAAGGCCCGATTATCATGACCGACGGCACCATGGCCTATCGCATGAGGAGAACGTGCTGCCGAAATGCGTGTAAGCTGCCCATAAACTGCGGCAGATACAGCCAGGTGTTCTTGGACCTAAAGCGCTTGGCCACGGATGCCACGAACTGCGCCCTGGTCATGCCAATATCCACCTTCAGGATTTCTCGTCCACAATCACGAGGAACTACGATCCTCCCTCGAATGGCTGCTGGGCTTGGGGTTTGGCTGAGCGGTCCCATCCTGAGAATGGCATCATCGCCTACCCGGTTAGTCAACCTCGCAGAGCTATCCCACTCCTTGGCATTCCTTAAGCGGTCGGGAATCATTCCAACGGTTGGCACATGGCCAAAGAGATTGAACCTGACCGGACCCGCGCGTCACGATCGAACTCGCGGGAGCTTCAAGGCGGGGTGACGCGGTCTCAACACATGCCTCAGGCGACCGTCGACGCGAAATTTTCTAAAAATTAACTTATGTTAGAGAACGCTTATAAATAGACGATAGGCTGCACAAGCTGTTCTCGGCTAGGGGCGAAGAACTGCTGAAGATTGTTGGGTGAGCCTCACGCTTTCACAAGGGCTGGGTGTTCGATCACAAGCGCATTCAAACACAGGGCAGCGTATTCAAGCTTTCAGATTGCGAAGAATGAGGGGTGTTTTGGCAGCCGCAACCCGGCTTGTGCGAAAAGATTGGGGATTGACATGGGTTCCACAGCAGGACGGCGTAAACACACGGCCAATCGGTCAGGAGTGCTGTCCAGCGGAACGGAAAGTCTCCACGGCCAAGGAGGCAGGGGATGCCTCCTCATCCTGGACGGAAGGGCTCTAGGCCGCGAGTGTCTCGCATCGGCTCTCGCGGACCACGAACTCGGCATGGAGATCGCCGCCATGGGTTCGATCGATGAATGGCGCGTGAAGAAGGGCTCGGCACCCCCCCTTGCAGCCATACTCTTCAACCTTGGCGGCCGGAAGGTCACCGATTATGGCATCGCAGACGAGATTAGGCATATTTCGTCCGAATTCAAATCAGTCCCTGTGGTTATCCTGGCCGACACCGAAGACCTTGCACACATACTGACCGCTCTCGAATGCGGCGCACGCGGCTACATTCCGACCTCGGTCGAAATCGATGTCTGTGTCGAGGCTATCAACCTTGCGGCAGCGGGAGGCATCTTCGTCCCGGCGAGCAGTGTCCTTTGCATGCGCCACCTGATAGGTTCGGGCAGCCGCGACACGCAGCCTTTGACAGGCATGTTCACGCTCAGGCAGGCCGAGGTCGCCCAAGCGCTCCGGCGCGGAAAGGCGAACAAGATCATCGCCTACGAACTGAACCTGCGCGAAAGCACCGTGAAGGTCCACATCCGAAATATCATGAAGAAGCTGAAGGCGACCAACCGCACGGAAGTCGCCTACAAAGTCAACGATCTCTTCGCGGAAGGAACTCTTGCCGAAGCGTATCCCAAGCAATAAGACGGCCAGCCTCGGGTGAATCCCGGCGGGCCGTCTTAGTGAAAGTCGGGAGATCTCCGTTGCAGTGAATGGCATCCGGGAGCCGCCCGAGATCCAGCGGCCCCCCGCCCCGGTGGGTTCGTTGCCGTGAGCTTTCTGATAATATGCTGTAGGGGATTTTGGCGGGGTGCTCCGAAGCGCCCGGTATCGTCGCGATGATCTTGTTCTGCAGTCCTCTGGAAAGCTGTTCCAAGGGGGCAGTGTCAGAGGCAGTGGTCCGCATGCGGCCGCAGAAGCTCTCGGCGCTCGACCCGACGGCAAGCCGGCGTAGACATACCGTCCCCTGTTCCTGCAGGACATTCAGGCGTGGAGTGCTCATCCCGCTCTCGTCGTCAGCTACACCCGCGACGAGGCGGCTGCCATGAAGATGATAGCGGCCGCCGACGGTGACTGGCGGTGATGAGCACGACCTCACTTCGGTTGCGGACCAATAAGGTGACGGCCGTCTGACAAACGGGTCTAGGTGTCGCCGAAGGGCTTCGCCGGGACCCGCACAGGGCGGCACGCAAAGCCAAGAAGATTCCCGCCGGCAGGAAACTGGCCTGGAGGACGACCGCTTGAAAAGGGAAATGCGCGACTTCCGTCAGCTCGGAAGCTGACCGCGATTCGGGTTAACTTCCTGCCGCTGATCCATCTGCAGTGTCAGGGAAAGTGTGTCTGGCCACCCATCTTATGGCTTCTTCGATCCTATCGAAATTCTTGTGCTGCCCGCTCAGCAGCCCGAAACCTGTTTTCGAGGAACCATTTGCCTTTCGTGGAGTAGGCTTCCTCGTCGATCTGAGTAAGGACCGCGACCAGTTGGTCCCATTTCCACACCAGAACCCCGGATTCTCCGCCCTCGACCGTTCCGATCCGGGCTTTCTTGAACGAAAATCCAGGAGCAATTTTTGTCTTGCCCACTTTGATGAATCCCTCAACTTCAAAATGGATAGTAAAAACGGTCGGCATGATTGGCTAGTTCTGTACTATCTTTCCTTGTAGATGTCTTTTTGCCGGACCGCCGCAGACGAATAGTTAGCAGATCGCCCGATGAGTTCAAGGCCCACTCCATTTTTCGATGGTCGCCCCGCACGTTTTTTGCGAGAGAATGTGTGCAAACTGCTAAAGAATTTTGGCCTTCCGGAGCGTGAAGCCTCGGCGAAATGCTCGGGTGCCCGGCATTCCATCCAGCGCAACCTCGGAAGCCCAGCGAGTGTCTGGCGGTCGAACCAGTCCTTGGAGCGCTGCGTTCCGAAGTGCTTGTCGAGGAGCTCGATCTTGCGTTCCAGCACGTCGGCCGTGAGCGGCACGATAGGCATTGGGCTGACAAAGGTCGCCGTCCCATTTCGGGGCGGCATTGAGCACCAGATGATCGCGGAAGACGTTCCAGGTCAGTTGGTTGACCTCCCGCTGGTCCTGATGGGCGTCGAACCTGGCCTGGGTTAACACCACGTCGGGATGAACCCGTGATCTTACATCCGTCAGCCACTGCTTTATCGATCGGCTGTGGGCGTGGAAGTCCCTGTCTTCGAAATCCGCGACGGCAACCACAAAAGGCCGGGTCGTGGTCCCATTGGCGGGGTCCACCTCAGCGCCCATTGCGATCCCGTCTCTACTGCACCCTCCTTACGCTACCATCGCCGGGGGTGATTTGAACCTACGCGTTCTTGATCGCGGAACCTCGTATCAGGGCGTAGCTTGGAAAGTGCATCGTAGAAAGGTGTGGTTGCGGGGACCTGAGACCATCTCAAAATTGCGGTTTTCAGCATCGGGATCTAATGTACTGGGAGTTCGTCGCATCGGTCGACCGGGGTCTCCTTCGTGCGACAGCATAATTGAGCGTACAGGTCACCAGCCCGAAGACGCGGAGGCGGTCACATCGGATGAGTGTTCTTGAGAAGGAGGTACTCCTTTTGTGCTTCGAGTAGCTCTTGCGGATGGGGAGAAGGCTGAGATGCGGTCTTTTCGGTCCCTGACGGGCCATTGCCAGGAGCGGAAGTGAGCATACCATGGTTCATCGCCCAAACTGCAGCCTGGGTACGGTTGCCGACCCGAATCTTTCGAAGGATGGCCTTCACGTGTACCTTCACCGTCGCTTCGGCGATGTTAATCTTGCGTGCGATTGTCTTGTTAGACTCCCCAGCGATCAAGCAACGTATAATACAATTTTCCCGAGTTGACAACATTGATGGTTCTCGCTCAGCGTTCTCCATTGTAACAGACACATTTGTAAACTCATGTACCGCATCATATTTGAGACCATGTCTTATGTCCTGAATAAACGTCGAAGTTTCTGCAGGTAGGACCGTCTGCCCTAGCATAACCAATTCGAGAGCTTTGATGAAGGTGTCGTGAGCGGCAACTTTTGTCAAATACGAGTCAGCCCCCGCACGAAGGGCTGAAACTATATCGTTCGGACGACAGTGATCGGCTAGCGCAACGACATGGCTGGTCGGATACATCGCTTTAAACTCTGCAATTTGTGCAAATCCAGCATCCGCATGAGTACCGTCGACATCCATGATGAGCAAGATGGACCGGTGCTTGGGTAGCGGCTTCTGCAGAAGGTCGTGAACACAAGCCGCAGAGAAAAGAATGCGAAACTTTGCTGCATCCAGAATTAGAACAAGGCCCTCGCGGAGTAACTCGCTTGGACTGACAAGCACTGTTATAAAAGATTTTGTCGTCATCAAGGATTTCGTTGTCATCGTAGCCTCCCCTGGCGCGACAAAAGGTACGCGCGTCTCGCAAGGCGCTCCACGCATAGTTTTTCTTTGACCATGTGACCTTACGCTAGGATAACCCTGGACAAGAACACCCTCTTTAGGCGTAGGGTAGATTCGTCGAGGGCTACCCCGGATTCTCAAGCCTGAGGCCTTGGTGAGGGATGCGAGCCCTGGCTTTCAGCCGCTCCGGGCGGGCCAGCACCATCGTGGCGCCGGCTACGGGGGCCGCGAGAGTTGCCGGGCTTGGTCTCCCGTGGGGCCTGGGTGGGGCCGCCGGCCTGGCGCGGGGCGGCGCCGCGTATCAGCGGGAGAATCGCGGGCCTAGGGGGAGCGCCGCGACCAGCCGCCATTTTGGGATGACGCCGCAAGCCAAGGCGAAGGCGATCTTGACGCGGCGCGCGCTGATCCTGAGCAGCGCCCGAGCCTCAGCAGCTTGAGGAGCAACGCGCCACAGCTGGCAGTGGCGACTGGGTGTGGACCAGGGCGACGCGGCGCAGCGCCCACAACAGCACGGAAGCACGGATGCCTTCCGGGCATCGAAATGGGCGATGGTCTGCCGAGCCGCTCCTTGCGTTGCACCTGCGGTGAGCAATAGAGGAGTTGCCTGGCGCGGCCCCTGGGGCGGCCCATATCGGGGCAGCACTGCCGGGGAAGTCCTTTGGCAGGAGCCGGAATTCGAGCCTGGTGAGATCCGGCGAGAGAAATGAGTGAGGCGGGCCAGTTCTGCTATTGCTACCTCAATAGGATTGCCAAGGTTGACGGCTTCGTCGAGGTCGCCTCTTCATTCATCAGGCGAAGTCAAGCCGTCGATCAGGTCATCGACGTAGCAGAAATGATCGGAGCCGGAGATCGTGATCGACTCGTTCTCCAGGGCCTGGATGATGAAGTTGGAAACGGCCCAGCCATCCCGCGAATGCATGTTGGGGCCGCAGGCGGTTCGAGAGGTTGCGTCGGTGAAACCAACCTTTCCGGCTCTCGTTGCGGTCGATCGCTTTGTTCGGTTACCATCAAAGAAGTTCTCCTGCAGCGCAGCAATCTGATCATCTACGAGTTCGCACAAGGCGGTGGTTTATCCGGAAGGAGTGCCCACAAAGGGATAGTTGTGCGGCTGGCGGTGAAGGGTCACGATAAGGCAGAGCCTTGCTCGTCGACCCGTGCTCGACCAGTTCGGGACGGGATGGCGACCATTGAAAATGAAAGCCACGCGTCATGGCCATGGATACAGAATGCAATTCCGAACCCGTCCCTTCCCCGTCACAGGCGGCCCCCCGCAGGGGATTGAAGGCCCTCCTGCTTGTCTTCGGGCTGTGCGGGGTCGCCGCCCTGGGAGGGGGCGCGGTCAGAAACGGGAGGGCCATGGAGGTTTCCAGAGCCGTGGTACAGAAGGTCAAGGATGTCTCCGGACCCGTGATGCAGAAGGTCGAGGATGCCTCCGAAGCCGTGATGGAGAAGGTCAAGGATGTCTCCGGACCCGTGATGCAGAAGGTCGAGGATGCCTCCGAAGCCGTGGTGCACAAGGTCGAGGATGCTTCCGGCGCCGTGATGCAGAAGGTCGAGCATGCCTCCGAAGCCGTGGTGCAAAAGGTCGAGGATGTCTCCGGAGCCGTGGTGCAGAAGGTGTCTGCTGCTATCGATAGCTGGCAAGAACATCCGGTCCGAGCCACGGCCGAACCCTCCCGCGCGATCGTGTCGAGACCGGATGCGTCGGCTATAGCCTCGGTCGAACGGAGCGCCGTCCCTACGGTCCCCCCCACTAGTACCGAGCTCCCCAAAACCCTCAGGACGGGACCGGATGCATCGGCTGCGGCCTCGGTCGAACCGAGCGTCGTCCCTGCCGTCCCCACGAGTGCCGAGCGCCCCAAAACCCTCAGCAAGGCGCCAGGCATGCCAACCGGAGCCCTGTTTGGCGTCGGCGACCGCCTCAAGGTCGCATTCTACGAGCGCGTCGACGTCGAGGAAGACAAGTGGGGGGCCGCGTCCTCGGCCTTCCACGGCATCCTGCAGCGTCCGGAACTGAGCGGCGAATATATTGTCCAAGAGGACGGCACGATTTCCGTGCCCTTGCTTGGCTCCATTCCGGTCGCCAACCGGTCAACGCAACAGGTGCAGGCCGACCTGGCGGAAACCTTCAATCAACTGCTGGGCCACAAGGGGCTGGTCAACATCCTGCCGCTGGAGCGCCCGCCCATTTACGTGCTGGGGCCGGTCAAGAATCCGGGCTCGTTCAAGTACGCGCCCGGCATGACGATCCTGCATGCGATCGCGCTGGCCGGCGGACTCGATCGGGCTGAGAGCGAGCCGTGGCAGAAGATCGAAGCCGTACGTGAGACCCAGAAGCGGAGCGGGGCGATCGATGCCATGTTGAAGTTGCTCGCGCGCGCGGCGGTGCTGAAGGCCGAGCGCGACGGTACGGCACCCACTATCCCGCGCCAGCTGCTGGAACTGGCCGGCGCGACCGAAGCGGCTAACCTCGTCGACGAGCAGAGCGACCGGCGCAAGGCCGTCGCCACGGCGCACAAGGATCGCGAGCGCGCGAACCTGCGTGCGCTGGAGGCGGCCAGGCATGATGTTGTCGCTTATGGGCGCATGGAGTCGCTCGACAAACTCGTCAAGCTGCGCCAGGAGCGCGTCAACAACATGCGCACGCTCGTGGACCGCAAAGTTCTCAGCATGGCGGTGATGGATCAGATCCAGAGTGAGTTGTCCGATGCGGAACAACGTCGGCAGGACGCCCTCAACCAATACGCGAGCGCCAACCAGCGCCTCGCTTCGCTGGAGTCTGAGGTGTTGCGGACCGGGGCCGACCTCAGGAACGATCTGGAGGTCGAGATCGAGACCACGGAGAGCCAGATCGCGGCCAATGTGCGCGAGTTGAATACCAGCGAAGGCGTCCTGTACACGTTGCCGGTGACCCGCGTCCAGTTTGCTAAGGACGCGAACAGCGCAACCTATCAAATCGTGCGGCAATCGGCAGCCGGGCCGGTCAGCATTGAGTCCGTCGGGATGACCCTGTTGCAGCCAGGTGACCTCGTCAACATCATCGTGGGCGAAAACGGGCCAAGCAAGCCGGCCGGTTCACCGGTCCCGACTTCGTCGCCGACAGGCGAGAGTTTGCCGGCCGCATCCAACCCCAACGATGTCGAGCCTTCCCGCGTGGTGGCGGAGTAGAGGATCGGTCCGAATTGATGCCTAGCAAAAGGATTGATTTAATGGATGAACTCATCGGGACGAAGCAGGAAGGGGACGCCCTCCACGGCCGGGGCGCGCTCCAATCGGAAGAAGAGTGGGAAGCGCGAAACCACCATCTCGCCGACGGCTTGAGTCGCCTCATCGACGAGCATGTCCACTTCTGCACCGGCAAGGCGCTAGACATCGGGTGCCAGAACGGGGAACTGACCGACCGCTACGCCGCCGCGACCACGCTGAGCTGGCAAGGCATCGAACCGGATCTCGACCGCCCGACGCGGTCCGAAGCCGGCCTGGAGATGTTCCCGGGCGCCGCCCACGCCCTGCCCTTCGGCAATAAAAGCTTTGACTGCGTAGCCCTGGCGAACGTGTTCGAGCACATCAAACCGGCCCTGCACAACGCGAGCATGAGGGAGATCTACCGGGTGTTGGCTCCAGGCGGGATCCTGGTCGGGCAGATCCCCAATCCGTATTTCCCGATCGAATCCCACAGCCGCCTGCCGTTCTTCGGTTTCGTGCCCCGCAAGCTTCAGCCGCTTTACTGGAGGCTGACACCGACGGGATGGGACTTCGAGAAGGCCCATTTCTTCATCGTCACGATGCGGCATGTGAAGAAAGCGGCCGCCGCTGCAGGCTTCTCGACGGTGCTGGCCCGGGACTTCAACTATCGGGCCGAGGCTATCCCCAAGGCCCTGCGCTGGGCCGCTCGGTTTCACAGCCAGCTGGGTATTATGCCCTGGGCATGGCAATTCGTCTTCCGGCGGCCGGAACATTAGATCGCGTTTATAATCAGGAACATGTCCGCCTCCGCCCAGGAGTTCGGAACATTGGCATAGACTATAGCCCGCCGTGAGTAGTCAGGAATAGGGTCTTCACTTCACGCGCTGGCGATAGGAGACTTCTCCAAATAGGACAAACCCGAGTGCTTCATGGACGAACAGCAGCGCGCAGCGAGGATACTCCTGACATTCCCGCCGCAGTGCGCAAAGTATCAGGAAGATGGCTGTACGTCAGGACCTCTTGATGTCTCAGCCATTGGTGCGGAACCCTATCGTGTGGCTTCAGTAGAACGAGCAATGCGCCAGGATACGGTCATTGACGTTACCGTGCAGGCTTTGCCGGACATTGCGAGACTGGAGACCGTTTGGAAGGAGCTCGAAGCGCGAGCAACTCACTCATTCTATCTGTCCTGGCTCTGGATCGGAACTTGGCTGCGGCATCTGCCGGGGAGCGCGCAACCACATGTTCTAGTCGCTCGTACTTCAAGCAGGATCGTTGGGTTGGCGATTATTTGCCGCCGGAGGACCTGGAGTTTCGGGCGGCATCCGCGGGCGCGTTGGCTGCTCAATGAAACCGGAGATGTTCGTTTCGATCGACTGTTCATCGAGTACAACAATATTCTTGCGGAGCGATCCTTGGCCGATGCAACTCGGGTGGCATGCCTCGAGGCCTTAGCGCATCACTTGCGCTACTCTGACCAGCTGGTGCTCTCCGGAATTGATCCGGACTTTGAGCTGGCCGCTTGTCGCATCGCAGGCCGGGCTGGGCTCCTTACCGAGGTGAAAGCGGAAGATTCGGCACGGTGGATTGACTTCGCGAAGGTCCGCCAGAAAGGCGGAAATTACCGCGCCACATTGGGCCGCAATACTCGCCAGGCGGTAAGCCGTGCCATGCGGCTATATGCGGAACGCGGCCCCATTGAGTTCCGGACCGTGGAAGCGACATCGGAGGCGCTCGTCGCGTTTGATTTGCTCGCCGAGCTTCATCAGGCGCGGTGGGGACACAAAGGATCCTTTGCCAATCCGAGCTTCCGTCGGTTTCACGAGGAACTCATTGCGCGCGGAGTTCCCTTGGGGACCGTTCGCATCTCACGGACGTTGGCCGGGGACCAGACAATTGGGGTCTTGTACAATTTCGTGCATGACGGCCGTGTTCTCAACTATCAAAGCGGCTTTCTGTTTGAGCGCGATGGCCGGCTCAAACCCGGGCTTATCAGCCATGTGCTGGCTATTGAGGACAGCATCGGACGCGGGGAGTGCGGCTACGATTTTCTGGCAGGCTCCGCCGGGCACAAGTCCCGCCTGGCTAATGCGGAGCATCCTATGAAGTGGATCGCAATAGGCAGAGACAGTCCAGAGCGCCGCATAGAGGCAAAGCTGCGCGGTGCCAAGCGGGTGCTAGGGACCATTGCTACTCACATGAGACAGGCCGCGGCTTGAAGTGTCGAAAAAAAGGAGCTGCCACTCTGCATCAAATATTGGGGGCAGGTTCTTGGACAATCGATCGTCGGGGGTTCGGCCCTTCGGCAGGCCAAGGAGAGGTTGGATTTGTCTATCTATTCTATGTTTCAGCGTGGCGAAATTGGTAGACGCATCGCACTGTTAATGCGACGCCGAAAGGCTTGTAGGTTCGACTCCTACCGCTGGAGCCATAGATTACAAGTAGCCGCCCTGTCGGCCCCTTTCTGCCCGTGCTTTGGTCCACGCCGCCAGCAGGGCGAGGTTCACCGCAGCGGCCGACAGGACCGTTTATCGGCGGACGCTCGCCAACATCAGTGTGCCGGCCGGTGATAGCGCCGCCCCGGTACTTCGGTCGCCTTTACGGGCCGCAAACGCCGTTCCTGGCCGTCTCAGATCGGCGTTACCGCTAGTTGCTGGGCGGCGCCGGAAGTCGCCGAGGAATTGGAGGACCTGACAATGCGCTTCCTCCTTTCGCCAGCATGGAACACAGCGCGACCAGCGTACGGCGGCTTTCGGATTGTCGAGCCAACCGTTGGCCGGGTGGATAGGCAAGTGGGGATCTCCGCCCCTCTGTGGCATCAATCACTCTGTCATGTCGGCTATTGCGACGCCGCCGGGCAGCCAGATCCACGATTAGAGCTTGATCCAACCCACGCCTGGCGCGATGAATTCAGGGATTTCATCTCGGCCCGGCTCCTTGGCGCCGGCTGTTTCTATCCACCGACTCATCGGATTAATAACGCCTACTGGCGCTGGGACGTCCGGCGCTGCTAGAGTCAGCAAAAGCCGCGAAAGAAACGCTGCCCCGTGATCTGGCGCCCCGTCAAAACTAAACCGATTTCAAACGTACCGGAAAGATCAACCAGGGTTGAGGTGCTGATTGTCTCAGGATCGTGTCCCAGGGAGTGGTGTAGCTGACGGCTTGGTCGCCGCGCTCTCCGGCATGGGGGCCGGGCTGCTCAGCGTGCCACGGCTGGCAGGCTGATGAGCGGATCATCGCTCATTTGGCTGATGGTTTCCAGCGTCATGTATCTGGCGCGCTGCACGGCCCATTCGTCGTTCTGTTCGAGCAAGATCGCGCCAACCAGGCGGACGATGGCGTCATCATTTGGGAAGATGCCGATGACCTCGGTGCGCCGCTTGATCTCGCCGTCGAGGCGCTCGATCGGGTTGGTCGAGTGCAGCTTGGCGCGGTGCTCCTTGGGGAAAGTCATGTAGGCAAGCACGTCGGGCTCGGCG